>CAJCJE010000635.1 GCA_903970565.1 Candidatus Melainabacteria bacterium
CGTCAGCCAGCCGCCGGCCACCTTCGAGGTGAATCGCGCCGGCGCGAATGCATCACGTCCGACCGCGTTGAACGTTGCAGCGTCGAGAAATTCCGCGTCGCCGGCGTACTCGGTGCGAATCAGCGTCGGCGACAGTACCTCGAATCGTGCGTCACCGGAGACGATCGCGTGTCTCGCGGCCGATGCGGCAGTTGCAGCCGCAGCAGGCTCCTGCACAGCGACGGCCATACCGGCGCCGAGCGCCGCAATACCGATGCCGGCAGCCACGCGACGGACGAGTGAATGGGGAGGTTTCACAAGCGAACTCCTGGGTCGATGGGAACGAACAGCGACGGTTCCGAAGAACCAAGAAAGGTGGATCGCAGAACCCGGGGTTGTTGGTCACGAACGAGGTGCCAGGCTGACTCTGAACCGCCCGACGACCTGTCAGGGCACCACCGGAGGGCACCCGCTGCGGCACCAAGCCGTTGCCTGCCCACTCGTCCACGACCCCGAGCACCGTCGTGCGCGACAATCCCGTTCGCTGCATCGACGTCGCACGCGTTGCCCTGCCGGTGGTGCGCTCAATTGCGAGTTCGCGCGCGGTCGGTCGCACGCGACGACCGGTTGGTTGCACCTCTCGCCCCAACGCGCACAGCCCCTCTGTCAGACCCCGTGGTCCACGGGGCAATCTGCCACTTGATCGATCATTCCGTCAACACTGGGACAGAAGTAGATCTTGTGTCCGACCCCGCCACCGTCCACCGACGAAGGACGCGTCGATGGTGTCCGGATCGGCGTCCCGACCACGACGTTTCATCCGCGGCCGCACCGGTCGCTGGGGTCATTCGGCAGGGTCGGCAGCGATGACGGCCTCCGGATCGGCGTCGTCACCGCTGAGACCCTGTGCGCGGTCGTGGGTGTCGTGGAACTGCAACCACCGCATTCCCAGATCCTCCCGCCGCTCGGAATCCACAGCATCACGGAACGCCGGCAGGAAGTCGGTCTCCTCCTCGGCCATGTGCTCGGCGTTGACCTCCTGCGCCGTACGCACGGCTTCCCACCACTCGTCCGAGCCGACCGACAGTTCCGACACCCGGGCAACGGCGTGCCGGATGTCGTTGTGTTCCCGGACCGCCGTTTCGCCTTGCTCGGCACCGTCCTCGGCGTCGTGGGCGAGCTGGGGGTAGAACATGTCCTCCTCCGCGGCCGCGTGGACCTCCAGCCGCTGCGCCAACTCCCGCCACGCGCCGTCGAGGCCGTCCCCGGTGTCCTGCAACTCCGTGAAGGCCCGCCGGAACGCGTCGTGCTCACTCAGCACCAACGCAGTGATCTCGAATTCGCTCATGCCCCATAATGAACCACGGCGTCACACAGCCCCACGGTTCGCCGAACCCGGGCACCTCGGTTTCGATGGCGTTCCGTTGTCGAATCGGGGGCATCCTCGACACCACCACCGTCCATGACGCTGGGCATTCACCGAGTGAGGACCCGGCCGAGAACCTCACCGCCGGCGCCAGTCACCCCTCAGTACACGGACACCTCGGACGAGGACGGGACGTGCAGGATCTCTCCGCCATCGAGTTGAATGTCTGCGAAACCCGAGTCGGGATCGCAACTCAGGTTGGTGAGCACCCCGCAGTACTCCCGGCCGTCGATCTCGAGGCACATACCGTGCTCGAGGTGGTGGTGCCGTAGTGATTCTGCTGCGATCCGTTCAGCCATCAGGTGATCGTCCGTCACCGGGATCATGAGAACAAGAGGGCTGCGGGATCGCAGTGCAGATCAATCCGCCCCGCATGTGTGCAGTTCTCGGCAATCGAGAGCAACCTGGACCCATGACAGACAACAGCGGTGACAGTTCAGCGGCACGGGCGCAGCGTGGCGCGGATGAGATGGGCACCACTGAGGACGACGAGCGTGAGCAGGAGAAGCGTTTCGAAGAAACCGGTGAGGTGCCCAAGGACAAGCTCGGCAACCAGGACGGCGCGAGCTGATGCCGCAAGAGGCGACCCCGAACGACTCCGACCAGACGGACGACGCGCAGGCGTCGCCGGTTGATCCCGCCGACATCGAGGTAGGTACCGATCAACTCACGACACGGCCCCACACCACCCGCACAGTTGACGATGCCGCTGCAGGCGAGGGACCGAGCGCGAACTGACCAGTCGTTGGTCCGGACACCGGCGTGGCCATGGTGGTTCATAGTTCGCTGTGGCCGAACAACCCTGGAAGTCCACCGGAGTGCAGGAACACGGTTGTGTCCTCAGGGCTGATCCGTCCCTCTCGAACGGCTTTGATCAGCCCGGCGCCCGCCCTGGCCGTGTACGTCGGGTCCAGTATCAGGCCCTCGGTACGTGCAAGCTGTCGCATCGCCTCGGATGCTTCCTCTGTGAGCGCGCCGTATCCCGCGCCGACGAGCGAGGTGTCCATGCGCAGTGTTGCGCAGGGATCTGGCTCGCCCATGGCCCTCACCATCTGCGAAACCGTCGAAAGAGCGTCCGGCACCGCACCGCAATCGACGCCGAGGACTCGGTCCGGTCCCAACTCGGCGACAAGACCCGCCATCGTGCCGCCTGAGCCCACGGCCACCACGACGTGGTCCAAGGACGGGATCTGAGTCAGGATCTCGCGGGCGGCATCGCGGTAGGCCACCGCGGTCTCGGGGCTGCTGCCACCGAACGGAATGACATACGGCCGGCCCCCTCGTTCACGCAGCGCATCCGCTGTCTCGTCTTGGACAAGGGACAGGTCACGATCGCCGCTCCATGTCACTTCCGCACCGAAAAGCCTGTCGAGGAGCAGATTCCCGCGATCGGCCTCAGGCGCCTCCCCTTCCAGAACGAGCACCACCTCAAGCCCTGCGCGGGCTCCGGCCGCCGCAGTGAGACGGGCATGATTGCTCTGCGGTGCACCGGTAGTGACCAAGACCGTCGCCCCAGCGTCAAGGGCCGCCTGCACAGAGATCTGCAGCTTGCGTGTCTTATTGTCCCCGCCGCCCAGCCCGGTGAGGTCATCTCGCTTGATCCACAGTCTGTCCGCCCGCAGATTGAGTGCCCGCGCCCACCGAGGTGCCGGCTCCAACGGCGTCGGCAAAGAGGTCAACGTCATCGCCATGGCACATATCCCCTGAGCTGGTAAGTCGGGCCGTGCGCCCAGGTGATCATGGCAGCTTCAGGCCCACCCGTCACAGACCCTCTTCCGTGTCAGTGATGTCGGCGCGGAGATCGGTCGCGAAGGCGGCTGTTCGTGCTCGCATCAGCTCGGTCAGCGCTTGCCGGACAGGTGCTCCCGGCGCCTCGGTCCCGTGGGCCGCGGCAAGGGCGGCGACGCCGACGCAGGCGGTCGGGCTGAGGT
>CAJCJE010000636.1 GCA_903970565.1 Candidatus Melainabacteria bacterium
CCAGCGGTGACCCCCGCCGCTCCCGCTGAGCACCACCACACCGACTCGACATTGACATCAAACCCATTGTGGAGGAACAACGCCGTGATCCGTCAACCCAGGCAACAAAACACCCACCGAGGCGTGAGCCCTGGCCGGCCACTCGCGCGCACCACCAACAACACCGAGCACCAAGCCAGCCTGGCCAGTCGGCTCACCACGAGGGATCGCTGGATCGTGCACATGCTGCACGAACACCGAGTCCTCAACGCCGACCAGATCACCGGCCTCGCCTTCCCGTCCTACCGCTCGGGCCGACAACGCCTGCGCGAGCTTTACCAATGGAGCGTCCTGGACCGCTTCCAGCCCTTGCTTGCCCACGGCGCGGCGCCGATGCACTACGTGCTCGGCCCCGCCGGAGCCACCGCCCTGGCCGCCGAATTCGGCTTCGACCAGAAACAACTCGGCTACCGGCGCGAGCAGTCCAACGCCATCGCCCACAACCAACGCCTCGCCCACACCATCGGCCTCAACGAGTGGTTCACCGCACTGATCGACCACGCCCGCCACACCGACGACACCACCGTCACCGCATGGTGGTCAGAAGCCCGCTGCGCCCGGCACTTCGGCGACCTCACCCGGCCCGACGCCTACGGCCGCTGGCGCCACGACCGCCAGGCGATCGAGTTCTTCCTCGAGTTCGACACCGGCACCGAGCGGCCGGCCACCCGCCTGGCGGCAAAGCTCTACGGCTACGCCCAGCTCGCCGCGAGCACTGGCATTGTCACCCCGCTGCTGGTCTGGGTGCCCACCAGCCGCCGGGAGGCCAGTGCTCGCACCGCGCTACTCGACGCCTGGCGGGTGCTGGATGACCGCGGCCTGGTGCCGATCGCCACCGCGGCGGCCGATCTCCTCGATCCGGACAGTGCGCATCCAAGCCCCGCAGAACAGGTGTGGCTCCCGCTCGACCCGGCCTCGGCGCACGGGGGACGCCTCGAGTTGGCCGCTCTCGCCCTCGCCTGGCCCTACGACGAACCCGCCGCCCCGCCCAGCCCCACACCAGGGGCCACGGCACCGGGGGGCGTACCGGCGGCCGGCGCGGTGCCGGCGCCGGACCCGATGCCGCCCAGTCCTACGCGTTCCCGTCCCGCCAGGAGGTCACCATGGGTGTCAAACTCGGCATCGCCGCCCTCGCTGTGATCATCTTCATTCCGGTCCTCTTCGGATCGATTGTCGAAGGGCTCATCAATATGGTCTTCGGGTCGAGCCCGAATTCCACGGCGACCACGGTCAGCTGCGTGACCAGCAGCGGCGCGCCGGACACCGTCGACGGCTACACCGGCGAGCAAATGAGCAATGCTGCCACGATTGTCGCAGTAGGTAAGAGCATGAACGTCCCGGAGCAGGGCTGGGTGGTTGCGATCGCAGCCGCGATGCAGGAATCCGGGCTGAAGAACGATGACTACGGCGACCGCGACAGCCTCGGCCTCTTCCAGGAACGCCCCTCCCAGGGGTGGGGCACCCCCAGCCAGATCCTCAACCCTACCTACGCCGCAACCGTGTTCTACCAACACCTGCTCGCCGTACCCGGGTGGCAGACGATGACCATCGATCAGGCCGCGCAGGCAGTCGAACGCTCTGCTTTCCCTAACGCCTACGCCCAACACGTCCCAGCAGCCCTCGCCGTGGTGGGTGCCGTCGACGGAGCCACCTGCGCTATGAGCCCACCACCGGCCAGCAGCACGCCCCCCAACGAACTAACCGGCGCGGCAACCTGCGCTCAGGTCACGACGCCGAACCCGATCGCACTCGCCGCCGTCCGATTCGCGTGCTCTGAGCTGGGCAAACCCTACATTTGGGGTGGCAATGGCGACCCCGGATTCGACTGTAGTGGCCTCACCACAGCCGCGTACGCCGCCGCCGGGATCACGCTCCCGCGCACGGCCCAAACCCAATACAACGCCCGACCACTCCTGCCCGCAGGAACACCTCTACAACCCGGGGACCTCGTGTTCTTCGGCACGCCCACGGCGATCCATCACGTCGGCATATCGCTGGGAGGCAACCTTTTGGTGGACGCACCGCAAACAGGACAGACGGTGAGGGTCCAACAGCTCAGCGAGTTTCCCGACTACGCGGGCTCGGACCGACCAGGGTCCTGACCCGAATGCGTGCGCCTCCCAGCCAGGGCAGCGCGAGGTTTCCGGCTCCGACCGAGGCCGGGGATCCAGTGCGCGTTACTCGACCTCGGGATCACCGCGAGGCGGTTCCGGTGCACGACAGTCGGAGAAATAGTCATGTGGAGCGTTTCACCCAAGCGAGCCGGTCGGCATCCCAGACTGCCTCGGAGTAGAGACGGTTGAGGTCGGGCAGGCCCGGTCCAATCATCCAGCCGAACGTTGAACACTCAGCCTCGCCCGGCCAACGTCCGGTCCACACATCACGCGGGCACCGGCATGCGATGGGGTGGCCGAGGCGCTGGAGCCCGGTGGCCAGGCACCGAGCGATATCGCAGCGTTCGTCGTGGACTCGCCCAACTGCGACGGAGCAGTCCGGACAATAGGGTTGCAACTCAGGCAGGTCGCGTGCAGAACTGGCGCACATCGTGACGGTCTTCCTTCCGTGTTCGCAGGATCAGTCCGATTGATCAGCTCGTGACATGGGAGATTTATCGTTTACTGGGCCCCGCCGCAGCAACGACCCTCGAGCGCGACTGGAGTTGACGAGCGCGGAACTCACGCCTCACCGCCCATCGGCCTTTTCCGAATTGGGTTGCTGACGGAAGTCCTGCAGCGCACGCATGAGCGGCATGGGCATGGATGGTGCCGCCATGGGGTTACGCAACCAATGGAGTATGTCTGGTGGGCCCAATGGGTCGGTGTCGTCCGGTAGCTGCGGCAGCAAAGGATCGATCCGGTGCCAGCGGACGCCGCCGCTCACGGTCAGGAACACCGAACCCGGGTCCGGGTCGAACGTGACGGTCCAGTCCGTCCAGTGACTTGTTGGCCATGGCCATGGCCAGCCGCCTTCGCTCGGATAACTCTCGCCGGAACCGTCACTTGCCCAGTACGCGATCACCTCGGCGACAGCACGGGAGTAGCCGTCCATGCTCGTGGCCGTGAGGGCGCGCCGTCCCAGTGGGACGGTGAGGAGGACATCCGGGTGTGCGCTGCCGGCGATCGAGCCCAGCCACTGCGCGCCAGCACCGCGTCCAAGATAGAAGTCGAGTTTTGTTGACATGTCATCAATCTCCCTGTGTGGCGCCGACGCGTTGTCCCGGTACGTTCCTGGTGAATTGTCATTGCGGCGGCACCATGTCGGTGCGCCACTCGTGATGGTGCTGCGGGCAGCAGTGCGACTCCAGTGGCCACTCGGCCGCAGAGAGGTCGTGCTCGTTGTCCCAGTCGCGCTCGGCGGCGCGGCGAAGGACGTACGCCAGCACGATCACAGGCGTCCACGGGCCAGGCAGCAGTATGGCCAGCACAGTCCACAGGAGCCGACGTTTCCTGTCATTCATGATGTTGTCCTTTTCTCGGTAGGCGTTTCGGGAACTTCGCAGGGGTGACTTCCGGGAAGCGTGGCGGGCCTTGAGAGCATTGGTCCGGCGGCGGTTGTGTGCGGTGACGGGGTCGTTCCGACTTCAGCGCCACCAGTGCCGCGAGGCACCATCGCCCGGATCCCCGGAGCCGGGGTACACCGGCAACTCGACCGCTGGCGCTGCTGCGGGGTTGCTCAGCCATTGAGCAAAGTTTGACGGTCCGCACCGTAGCGGTGGAGTGGGGTTGTCGGGATCGAGACGATGCCACGTGTAGCCGCCGCCTGCCGTCATATACACACCGCTATCAACGTTTCCGGTGGAGTCGCCGTCCGGGCCGTTGGCCGTGTCGCCGTCGGCGAAGGTGACGATCCAGTCGTTGCAATGGCTGGTGTTCCAGGGCCAGGGCCATCCGTGGCGCGGGGGATGTGTCGCGCCGAGGCCGTTCACCGCCCACGTGAACAGAAGCTGGCCGGTCGCTGCGCGATAGGCAGCGGGCGTCCGGGCGGTGAGGGCGGCGTGGCCATACCAATCTTTGAGCAAGTTGTCGGGATGGCAGCCGAATTGCAGCGACCCGATCCACTCGGCGGTCGGACCGGTGTCGACATAGAAATCGGTGCGCGTGCCCATGGTGGCCTCTTCTGTTGCGTCGTTGCGATGCCGTGGTACTGGTAGGGCGCTGTTGGTGGGGATGCGGTCACGGGGCGGGTTGTGTCACCCCGTGACCGCCAGGCAGCTGGGTCCAGGACCGTGCGTGTGGCGATGACGTCCGCGAACACTCCGCTGTTGTTGGCCGGTGATCAGTCGGCGTCGCTGACCGCGTACTGCTTCGGGCTGTCGCTGGTGCGAACGAGGACGCCTTTTTCCACCAGCCGCGCACACGCGTTCGCCACAGCACCGCTCGAGCGCTGGAGCTTGTTGCTAATCGCGCTGGGGCCGAAAGACTCGCCGGGGCGCTCGCGAAGGAAGTCCTCGACGAGTCCATGCAGGGCGCCTTTAGGCAGCCGCAGAGCGCCTTTCAGCTGCCCGGTCTTTTTCTCACCGGAGTCCGTCGGCGATGGAGCAACGGGCTCTGTCGTTGAATCCGGCTCCGAGGTGGCTGGCATCTCCGGCACGTCGACATCGGCGGTTGTGGCCGTGTCGTGCGACGGCCCGGCGGGTTCTGC
>CAJCJE010000637.1 GCA_903970565.1 Candidatus Melainabacteria bacterium
ACGCTGCGCTACACCAGCTTCGCCTGGATCACCGCCGACGAGTACGGCGATTTCTGCGACCGCTACGGCTACGATGTCACCACCTGGGACGGCTTCACCTTGCTGCGCGACATCCGTGAGTTGCGCATGACCTGCTACACCGCCCAACACGCTGCCGAGGATCCCATCGCCAGTGCCGAAGCTGCTCTGCGCGTGGCCTGTCTGCGCGGTGCGCACGGTCCGCGACCGTGGCGATGGGTACCAGCGACATAACCTGCGCGCCTCAGCAGTCGGACACCGCACGGAACGCTGACGCCTCTGACAGCGATACTCGAATCGTGGTGTTGATGCGCTGTGCCAGGGGCGGATACGTGGGTGCGAATCCCACCATCTCCGTCGTCTTAACGTCGAACGGCGCCTCTGGTTCGGGGGCGTCGCAGCGCTCACGGCCTATGGCCAAGCTCTTACCGCAGCACGTGCTGCAATCGGTGGAGCGGCCACGCCTCACTGGATCTTCTTGTTGGGAAGCTGCGCCTCCCTAATCGGAGCCATAGCCATCAACCTCATGACCGCGAGCGCCGGATCAAGATCGACCGGAGATGTGCCCGAGTCAGCCAGGGCCGCCCGTAGCAGAACGCATCACCACCACACAACGTAACAACGACGCACAGGTGTCCGACCAGGGCAAGGCCCGCGCAGGTCAAGGCCGCGCTCTCGACGCCTGTGGCCAAACGGGGTAAGCCGGACGGGGTCATCCACTTGGTCGTGATGCCGCCGAGCTCAAGCCGGGAGAGGATGTAAGCGTGGCAAAGTCAACGCTGGCGCTCGTGGAGCCCTCGGTCCTGCGCTGGGCCCGCGTCAGCGTGAACCTGACCCCGCTCGCGGCAGCACGAAAGATGCAACTCCCCGAGGATCGCGTCGAGCGGTGGGAAGCCGGCGCCGCGGCCCCGACCATCGTTCAGCTACGCAAGGCAGCTGAGGTCTACAAACGGCCTCTCGGCGTGTTCTTTCTGTCCCAACCACCGGTGGACTTCGACGCCATGCGTGACTTCCGCCGCCACCCCGAGGCCGAGGCTGGCGAGTGGTCCCCTGACCTGCATGGTGAATACCGCCGCGCAATCGCACAGCGTGGCGCGGCATTGGAACTGGCCGAACTCGACGAGGCGCCTTCGCCCATAACGTGGCGACTGGAGCCGCTGCCGGCCCACGACGAGCACCTCGCAGCGGCGGCTCGACGGCTGTTGCTCACCCACAGCCCCCTTCCCACGCCCAAACCGACTGGAACGAAGTACGAGCACCTCAACGTCTGGACAGCCGCGCTGGAAGAGGTCGGCGTCTTGGTCATGGCCACCTCAGGTGGCCGTGTCTCGCCCAGCGAAATGCGGGCATTCTCCCTGTACTACGACACGTTGCCGGTCATCATGGTCAACGGCACCGACGCCGTCCGGGGTCGGTTGTTCTCGCTGCTACACGAGTACGCGCACTTGGTCCTGCATACCGGTGGGCTGTGCGACACCATCACCGATACCAACGCCACTGATCCCGACCGCGCGTTGGAAGCGCGATGCAACCGGATCTCGGCGGCCATCCTCATGCCGCGTAATGCCGTGCTCGCCAGCACTGAGGTCAACAGTCGCAAGGCCCAGCCGGACTCCTGGGACTACTCGTCACTACGCGATGCCGCCGCGCCGTTCGGAGTCAGCGCCGAGGCGTTCGCCCGGCGTCTTCTAACCCTCGGCCGCATCAGCCAGCCCTTCTACCAAGCACGGCGTGCCGAGTTCCTCGAGGCGTACCTGCACGAAGAGGATCAAGCTCCAACTAGCGGTGGCAACTGGTACCGCACAACCGCCCGTGACCTGGGCAAAGGATACGTGCGGCTCGTTGCCAACGCTCGTCACCGTCGAGTGATTGACAGCTACACCGCAGCATCATTCCTGAATGTCAAGGTCGACCAGATCGACCGCCTCGCTCAGATGGCGACGCTGTCGGAGTACGCGTGACCGACCGTCTCTATTCGTTCGACACCAGCGCCTTCATCAAAGGACGGCGCGACATCCTGCCGCCCGAAGTGTTCGCCACGCTGTGGATCAACATCGAACAGGCGATCACCTCGGGAATCGTCCGGGCGAGCGACGAAGTGTGGCGCGAGATCGGCAAACGAGACGACGCGATCAAGGCTTGGGCATCTGACCAGCCCGGCCTGTTCGTCCCTCTGGAGGAGGACATCCAGATCGCCACGACACGGATACTCGATGATCATCCGAAGCTGATGGGCAAGGGCGGCGGACGGAACGAGGCCGACCCATTCGTGATCGCTTTGGCCTGCGTCCGCAACGCGGTCGTCGTGACCGAGGAGACATCAACCGGCACCCTGGAGAAGCCGCGCATCCCCGACGTCTGTGATGCTCTCGGTATCCGGTGCATCGGCCTGGTCCAATTCGCCCGTGATCAAGGCTGGGTCTTCTAACCAGGATCAGCCGCGCCGAGTAGCAGGAGCCCCGTTGGTCAGCTTTAAAAGAGGCGGAACTCGTCGGAGTCAGTGCCACGCAGGGCGTCGTAGTCAAGCACCACACAGCGGATCCCTCGGTCTTCCGCCAAGGTACGGGCCTGGGGCTTGATCTGTTGTGCGGCAAAGATTCCCTTCACCGGCGCCAACAGCGGATCGCGGTTGAGCAGTTCCAGGTACCGAGTCAACTGCTCGACACCGTCGATCTCGCCACGCCGCTTGATCTCGACCGCGACCGAAACGCCAGCCGCATCCCGACACATCAGGTCGACCGGGCCGATTGGCGTCGGGAACTCACGCCGCACCAACTTCCAGCCCTCGCCCAGGGTGGTCACGTGCTTGGCCAATAGCTCCTGCAAGTGCGCCTCCACTCCGTCCTTGACCAGCCCGGGGTCGACGCCCAGCTCGTGCTTGGACTCGTGCAGCATCTCGTCCAGGGTGATGATCAGCTTCTCGCCGGCCTTATTCTCGACGATCCACAAACCAGGTTCTTCAATCAGCCAGCAGGGAGGCGACATCCAATTGAGAGGTTTATAGGAGCCACCATCGGAATGGACGAGAACAGAGCCGTCAGCCTTCACCATCAGCAGCCGCTGCGCCATCGGCAAGTGGGCCGTGAGCCGGCCGACATAGTCAACTTGGCATCGGGCGATGACGAGCCTCATCGGCGGGACTCCTCGGCGGCGGGTAGACGGTTGATGGTCATCTGGACGTCACTTGGAGAGGATACAGACGGAGACAACTGTCTCTACCACGGATAGAGCGGCTTGTAGGAGCCGCCGTCGGAGT
>CAJCJE010000638.1 GCA_903970565.1 Candidatus Melainabacteria bacterium
ACGTCCTCGTGAACAACGCCGGTATCGGCCCCTGCTCCCCGCTGGCCGATCTGCGGGTCGAGGAATGGGAAGCCATGATCGACGTCAACGTCAGGGGGCTGCTCCACGGCATCGCCGCCGCGCTGCCGGTGTTCGTCGAACGGGGGCACGGGCAGTTCGTGAACACGCTGTCCACCGCCGGCCTGCGGGTCGCCCCGACGATGGCCGTGTACGCCGGGACCAAGAACGCGGCGCGCGCGATCTCCGAGGGCCTGCGGCAGGAGTCCGGCGGCGCGTTCCGGGTGACCACCATCTCGCCGGGTTTCGTCTGGACCGACTTCGCGGCGACGGCGACCAACGAGCAGGTCCGGTCCCAGTTGCTCGCGCAGCGGGCGGAGATCGCCATCACCCCCGACGCGATCGCCCGCGCCATCGCCTTCGCGATCGAACAACCCGACGATGTCGACGTGAACGAGATCGTGGTCCGCCCGACGGTACAGAGCTGATCCGCCAGCCCGCCGAGGGTCGCGGCTGCATTTACCTGCGGGGAATTGGATCGCCGCGCGGTACGCGGCAGGGTGGTCGCCATGACCGACCACCCGATTCACTCCCTCGACTCCGCACCCGATGCCAACGCACCGTGGGCGGGCGAAAACCGTGACCAGAGAACGGTTCGCGACCGTCGACGCCATGCTCCACATCGGACTGTCGAGGGTGAGCGCGTTCCCGGTGCCCCGGTGCCACCGAGGGGTCTCTAAACTTGCCGGAGTGGCCCACGCCACATGCCAGTAATGCACGATTCATGATTAGGGGAATTCCGGTGACCGATGCAGCCTCGACCGTCGATGAGCTGACCGCACAGCGCGAACACGCCATGACGGACCACGCGGCCCTGGTCGCCCTCGGCCTGAAACTCGACCTCACCAGGGGCAAGCCCTCGCCGCGCCAGCTCGACCTGGCCGAGGAACTGCTCGACTGGCACGGCGCCGCGGTCAGCGAGGACGGCACCGATCTGCGCAACTACGGCGGCCTACAGGGCCTGCCCGAACTGCGGGCGATCTTCAGCGCCGACCTCCAGGTGCCGGTGGAACAACTGCTGGCCGCCGGCAACTCCAGCCTGGAACTGATGCACGACGCGCTGGTCTTCGCACTGCTCGGGGTGGTTCCCGGCGGCGAGCGCCGCTGGGTCGACGAACCGGAGATCGCCTTCCTGTGCCCGGTCCCCGGCTACGACCGGCACTTCGCGCTGAGCGAGCGGCTCGGCGTGAAGATGATCCCGGTGCCGATGACCGCCGACGGCCCGGACATGGACGTCGTCGAGCGGCTGGTCGCCGAGGACCCGAGGGTGAAGGGCATCTGGTGCGTGCCCAAGTACAGCAACCCGGACGGCACCGTCTACGCCGAGCAGACCGTGCGCAGGCTGGCCTCGATGCCCACCGCCGCCCCGGATTTCCGGATCTTCTGGGACAACGCCTACGCCGTGCACCACCTCACCGACGAATCCGTCCAGATCGCCGATCTGCTCGCGCTCTGCGCCGGGCACGGCAACCCCGACCGGCCGTTCATCTTCGGCTCGACCTCGAAGATCACCTTTGCCGGCGGCGGGGTCGCCTTCTTCGGCTCGTCGCCGGCCAACATCGTCTGGTGGCTGGCCAGCACCGCCAAGCGCAGCATCGGCCCCGACAAGATCAACCAGCTTCGGCACGTGCGGTTCCTGCGCGACGCCGACGGGCTGCACGAGCACATGCGCCGGCACGCGGCCCTGATCCGGCCCAAGTTCGACGCGGTCGAGAAGGTCCTGAGCGCCGAACTCGGCGGCACCGGCCTCGCCTCCTGGACCAGCCCGGCCGGTGGCTACTTCATCAGCCTCCAGGTGCCGGAGGGCTGCGCCCGCGAGGTGGTCGCCAAGGCCAAGCAGGCCGGCATCGCCCTCACCCCGGCCGGCGCGACCCACCCCTACGGCAACGATCCGGCCGACTGCCTGATCCGCATCGCGCCGACCTACCCGGAACTGCCGGAGGTCGAGGCGGCCATCGCCGGACTGGCCGTCTGCGTTCGCCTCGTCGGCACCGAAAAACTCCTGCGCGACCACCAGGGCTGAGCCGGCCGAGAGACGTGAACTCCTCCGGGGTGACGATTCGCCGTCATCCCGGAGGAGATATCGGCCCTCGGTTCATCCATCGGGGCCCGCGCGAACAAGGCGAACAACGCGACGCGCGTTCTCGTCGATTTCCGAATCCGCACTGTCTCCGTATTGTTTCTGCATTGTCACCGGCCACCGGAATCCGCATGGCGTGGCCAGCGAAAGAATTCGCCGAATTACCTCGGCTTTCCCCGCGGCTGACTACTACACTGCGTGCGCGAACCGTGGCCCTATCGGGATCGGCTGTCTCGGACCTTCCATTCAGTCGATAACCCGGCGACAACGCCGCACGCGGCTGCTATTGTCCGCGTGGGGTCGTCGTACCCGAGGGGGGAACGGTCAGGTTTCGAACCATTACGCCGTTCGGCGTACTGATTCGAATCATCGACACGTCCGAAGTCCTGCCACGAGCACGTCGGAACCAGACCGTTCAATTGTTCGGCATGTGTCGGTTCCTGCCTGAATGAAGTCGGGGAGGCAGCGGCCCGGCACGCCGTTTCAGGGGAGAGCCATCATGAGCAATGCCTTACCCCGCGCAGGTCGGCACAGACGGCCGCTGAGCCGGGCGCTGACCACGGGCGCGATCCTGCTCGGAGTGATCGGGCTGGCCGCACCGGCCTCGGCCGCGATGCCGAGCGCGGGGGCGCCGCAACAGATCGGCAGCGCACCGCAGCTGCCGAAGGGTGCCGTTCGGGTCACCGATCCAGGCACCAGCACCGTCCTGCATCTCGATGTCGACCTCGCGCCCCGCGACCCGGCCGCGCTGAGCGCGTTCGCCTCGTCGGTATCGACCCCGGGCAGCGCCGACTACCACCATTACCTGGCCAAGGGTCAGTTCGCGTCGGTGTTCGGCCCGACCCCGGCCACCATCGCCGCGGTGACCCGCCAGCTGACCGCCGCCGGCCTGACCGCGGGTACCGCCTCCGCCAACGGCCTGACCATTCCGGTCACCACCACCATCGGCGGCGCCGAGCACGCCTTCGGGATCGACGTCGCCGGCTACCGGCTGCGCG
>CAJCJE010000639.1 GCA_903970565.1 Candidatus Melainabacteria bacterium
CTTGGCTTCCCGGTAGCGGGGGTTGCGATCACCGATGGCGTCCGCGAACTCCGCGATCTTCGCCGCGCTCACCTCATACGGCGGCGTCGGCGGATAACTGCGTCCGATAACTGACTGGTCGAGGGCCACCCAGGGAGGCTAACCCACGCCCTGCCCGCTTCGGCCCATGCCCGAGCGGCCGTGGCACGGCACGACAGTGAGGCCGCTCCGCGAGTGCGGAGCGGCCTCACTGGATGCGTGGGTGCGCTGAGGTCAGCGAGTTTCCTTGTGCTGCCGGTGCGTGCCGCAGTTCGGGCAGAACTTCTTCATCTCAAGACGGTCCGGGTCGTTGCGCCGGTTCTTCTTGGTGATGTAGTTGCGGTGCTTGCACTCCTCGCACGCCAGCGTGATCTTGGGTCGCACGTCGGTGGAAGCCACGGTGGAGCCTTTCTCTCATGAAGTCACCGAGCTGGTCACCCGGCTCGGGGCGGCTCGGTCCTTTGTGAGTCCCGAGCCCTACTATCAACGCTTCTTGTCGCCTTCTGTTCCCAGAACGCAATCGGTCCGGGCTGCCCCGAACGCACCACTCGTCGTGAGTAGCGGTGGCCGGACTTGAACCGGCGACACAGCGATTATGAGCCGCTTGCTCTACCAACTGAGCTACACCGCCCAAACCCCAACACAAGTGCAACATCTTGGGGGTCCAGGGAGGCTAGCTCCCTGGCTGGGGTCTGAGGGCTCGGCCCTCAGGATACATAATGAGCGAGCCCAGTTCGTGCATCACACGAACAGGGCTCTCCCACTTGCGAGCCCCCTTACGGAATCGAACCGTAGACCTTCTCCTTACCATGGAGACGCTCTGCCGACTGAGCTAAGGGGGCGTTGCTCTTTTCGCAGCGAAGAGGACTCTACACAACCACCAACCCGGACCTGAAATCGGGTCCGGCTTGTTCACCTGGGCTAATGGACCAGTGTGAGTACCGTCTCATCGAGCAGTCCGGTACCGGAGACCGTGCGGGCCTGTAGCCAGGCCTCCAGGCGTTCCTCCGACAGCGGCCGGGAGATCAGGTAGCCCTGCGCGACGTGGCAGCCCATGTCGATGAGCTGGTCGCGCGCGGCGTCCTCCTCGACGCCCTCGGCGACCACGGTCAGGCCCAGCGACAGGCCGAGTTCGACGATGGACCGCACGACCGCGAGGTCACTGAGGTCACTGCCCATGCCGAGCACGAAACTCTTGTCGATCTTGACCTCGTCGACCGGCAGCTGCCGCAGGTAGGCCAGCGAGGAGTAGCCGGTGCCGAAGTCGTCGACGGCCAGCACGAGGCCCAGCGCGTGCAGCCTGCGCAGCACCGGCAGCGCCCGCTCCGGGTCGGACATCACGCCGGACTCGGTGAGTTCGAAGGTGAGCAGCTGCGGGGGCACGTTGTGCCGGGCGAGCGCGTCGGCGACCCGGTCCGGGAAGTCCTCGTCGTCGAGGTTGCGCACGGAGAGGTTGACCGCGCAGCTCATCCGGATGCCCCGGTCCAGCCATTTGCGCACCTTGATCAGCGCGCGCTCGGTGACGAACGTGGTCAGCGCGTCGACCAGGCCGGTGGCCTCGACGGCGGGCACGAACTCGTCCGGGGCCAGCCGCCCGTACTCCGGATGCTGCCAGCGCACCAGTGCCTCGACGCCGAGCACCTGACGGCTGGGCAACGAGATCTTGGGCTGGTAGTGCACGTAGATCTGGCCGCTCTCCAGGGCCTGCCGGAACTGCGTGACCAACTGGAAACGGCGCAGGAAGACCTGGCCCATGTTCGGCACGTAGCGGCGCACCTGGTCGCTGTCGCCCTTGGCCGCGCGCACCGCGACGTCGGCGCGCTGGAGCAGTCCGTCCACGTCCGGCGGCGCCTCGTCGATGGCGTCGTCCACCACCGCGTAGCCGACGGTGACGGTGGCCTCGACGGTGAGCCGTTCGACCGGGTAGGGCACGGACAGCGCGGCCCGCAGCCGTTCGGCCATCTGTCCGGCCTCCTCGTCGGTGTAGTCGACCAGGAGCGCGGCGAAGGAGCCGGATTCCAGGCGGGCCAGCGGCGCGTTGGGGTCGAGTTCGCCGCGCAGCCGACGGCCGGCGGCCACGACCATCCGGTCGCCCCAGGCGTAGCCGAGCGCGTCGCTGACCGTGGAGAGCACGTCGAGGTCGATGCGCACCACGGCGCCGGTGTGCTGGGCGCGCAGCAGGCCGCCCGCGGTCTCCCGGAAGCCGGCGCGGTTGACCAGGCCGGTCAGCGGGTCGTGGTAGGCGTCGTGCCGCAGTCGGGCCATCAGCCGGCGGTTGTCCACGGCGGTGGCGAGGTGGCTGGCCATCGTGGCGATCAGCTGCACGTCGGTCTTGCTGAACCCGCGCCAGCGGCTGAGCCGGTCGTGCACCTCCAGCGCGCCCAGGACCTGGTTGGAGCCGCGCAGCGGGACGACCAGCGCCTCGTTGGCGGCGCGGATGCTCAGCGCGCCGAGCACGTCGGCGCTGGCGTCGGCGGCGTGGAACTGGCGGACGCCACTGCCGGCCAGCCGGAGCATGGCGTCGTCGCGGACCACGCGGGAGTCCAGCGCGTCCTCGGGCAGCGCCTCGCCGGCGACGATGGTGCGGACCTCGCTGGAGGGGTCCGGCCACAGCCGCAGCACCACCCGTTTCGCGCTGGCCTGGTCCCTGATCCGCTCGACGATCACGGTCCATTCGTCGCCGTCGGTGATGGCCACGGTCGCCTCCGGGTTGATCGCCGGCTGGGCGATCTGCTGACCGGAGCGGGCCACCATCAGGCTGACGTCGGAGAGTGCTTCCAGGTCGCGTTGTTCCTTGAGCAGCCCGGAATAGGCGAAGTAGAGGGTGATGACACCGATGAACACGAGGATGACCAGCGGCCAGCCCCACGGGCTCCTGGTGACCAGTTCGTAGCCGGTGACGCCGACCGCCGCGTTGAGCAGTCCGACCACCAGAATCCGGCCGATCAGCCGCAGCGCCCCCATCGGCCGCATTCGCCGGCCGAGCAACCGCACCGCGGCGACCGCGAGCAGGGTGCTGGCCACCGGAACGGCGAGGGCACCGGCGAAGGCGCCCGCCCACAACGGTTTGGCGGCACCGAGGTCGTCCACCAGGTGCGCGACGGCGAAGGCGCAGACCACCTCGATGATCATCACGCCCGCGTTGTAGGCGACCCGGTCGCGGACCCGCCGGACCAGCAGCGTGCCGACCCCGGCGATCACGTGCGCGGCGAGTACGACCTGGAAGGGCGCGATGAGCAGGCCGATGACCATCGGGATCTCGGTGAACGAGATCGTCCAGGAGACCCCGGACCGCACGTCGACGTCGACGGCGAGCGCCTCGGCGAGCAGGAATCCGAAGGCGAGCAGCGGGATCAGCCACAACGGCGCGCTCTGCGTCGGCAGCGGCAGCAGTACCCACATGATCGCCGCGCCGAGGACACCGACCACGCAGACGGCCACCGTGTACACGGTGAACCAGTGGTTGCGCGGTTCGGCGTTCGCGGTGTCGGGGATCGGACTGGTCGCCGCCGGCTGGTTTGCGGGATGCGTCATGCCCGCATCCACACCTTGCGGTCGTCGGACATGGACCCTCCTCGTCTCGCCGCCTGGTCACCGACCACGACAACTCCGACGCGGCATTTTGCCTTGAAGGCACCGCGCACACCGCAGCCGACGGGCGGCCGTGGGGGAGTCGCCCTTGCGGACCTGCGGAGCACAAGTGCCCTCGCACTCTAGCCCTACTGGGCTCTTTGTCCTAGACCTCGACTGTAACCGAGGGTTATCAAAATGCGAGTAATCGGGAAATTCCCCGTCGTCCAAGGCTCCCTAATGGGTGTGCGTTCCCGTATTCACCACGGCGAAAGCACTCCGTGTTGGTCTGATCAGGTGAGGAGCAGCTTGGCGAGCGCCGCGAGGCCCACCAGAACGATCACTGCCCGCAGCACGACCGGCGACAGTTTTCGGCCGACCCGAGCGCCGATCAGACCACCGACCATCGAGCCGACCGCGATCAGCAGCACCGCCAGCCAGGCAACGTGCGCGACGAAGATGAACACGATGCCGGAGACCAGGTTGGCCAACGCGGTGAGCACGTTCTTGGCCGCGTTGAGCCGCTGCATCGGCTCGCTCAGCAGCACCCCCATCAGGCCGATCGCGATCACGCCCTGCGCGGCGCCGAAGTAGCCGCCGTACAGGCCGGTGAGGAAAATGCCGATCAGCAGCGGGATGCCGCCGTCACCGGGCCGATCGGGTCTGCGCGCGGCGAGGGTGCGGGCCAGCCGGGGCTGGATGATCACCAGCACCAGCGCGAGCACGATCAGCACCGGAATCACGGCCTGGACGGTGTTGGCCGGCAGTTTCAGCAACAACACCGCACCGCAGACCGCGCCGAGCGCCGAGGCGATACCGAGCCTGATCAGCCGGGGCCGCTGGCCTTCGAGTTCCCGTCGGTAGCCGTAGGCGCCGGCCACCGAGCCGGGCACCAGTCCGAGCCCGTTGGAAACGTTTGCGGTGATCAGCGGATAGTGGAAGGCGAGCAGTACCGGGAAGGTGATCAACGTGCCGGAGCCGACCACCGCGTTGATCGTGCCCGCGAGCATCCCGGCAACCACGATCGTG
>CAJCJE010000640.1 GCA_903970565.1 Candidatus Melainabacteria bacterium
ACCGACACCACGGCCAGGTCACCCTCGGCGATCCCCGCCGCGATCTCGGGCAGCAGGGGCCCGGAGTTGCCGATGCACGTGGTGCAGCCGAAGCCGACCAGGTTGAAGCCCAGCTTCTCGAGGTAGGGGGTCAGCCCGGCCCGCTCGTAGTAGTCCATGACCACCTTGGACCCGGGGGCCAGGGTGGTCTTGACCCACGGCTTGGTCACCAGGCCGGCCTCCACCGCCTTCTTGGCCAGCAGGCCGGCGGCCACCATGACCGAGGGGTTGGAGGTGTTGGTGCAGGAGGTGATGGCGGCGATGACCACATGCCCGTGGTCCAGCTCGAAGCTGGTGCCGTCGGCCAGGGTGACCGGCGTGGGGCTGGCCGGGCGGCCGTCGGGGTCGGGCTCGGCGTCGTCGGGGAGGCGCAGGATGCTGGGCAGCACCTGGCGGAACCCCTCCTTGGCCCGGTCGAGGCGGACCCGGTCCTGCGGTCGGGCCGGGCCGGCCAGGCTGGGCACCACGGTGCCCATGTCGAGCTCGAGGGTCTCGGAGAAGACCGGCTCGTGGCCCGCCGTGTGCCACAGGCCCTGGGCCTTGGCGTACGCCTCGACCAGGTCGATCTGCTCCTGGGGGCGCCCGGTGAGGGCCAGGTAGCGCAGCGTCTCCTCGTCGACGGGGAAGATGGCGCAGGTCGAGCCGTACTCGGGCGACATGTTGCCGATGGTGGCCCGGTTGGCCAGCGGCATGGAGGCCAGGCCGTCGCCGTAGAACTCCACGAACTTGCTCACCACGCCGTGCTTGCGCAGCATCTCGGTGATGGTCAGTACCAGGTCGGTCGCGGTGGCGCCGGCGGGCAGCTCACCGTGCAGCTTGAAGCCGACCACGCGCGGGATGAGCATGGACACCGGCTGGCCGAGCATGGCGGCCTCGGCCTCGATGCCGCCGACGCCCCAGCCGAGCACGCCGAGGCCGTTGACCATCGTGGTGTGGCTGTCGGTGCCGACCAGGGTGTCCGGGTAGGCCTGACCGTTTCTGATCATCACGACGCGGGCCAGGTGCTCGATGTTGACCTGGTGCACGATTCCGGTGCCCGGCGGGACGACCTTGAACTCGTCGAACGCGGTCTGGCCCCAGCGCAGGAACTGGTAGCGCTCCCTGTTGCGCTGGTACTCCAGGTCGACGTTGCGCTCGAAGGCGTCTGGCCGGCCGAAGATGTCGGCGATGACCGAGTGGTCGATGACCAGTTCGGCCGGGGCCAGCGGGTTCACCTTGTCCGCGTCGCCGCCGAGTTCGGTCACCGCCTCCCGCATGGTCGCCAGGTCCACGATGCACGGCACCCCGGTGAAGTCCTGCATGACCACCCGGCCGGGGGTGAACTGGATCTCCACCGAAGGCTGCGCCTTCGGACCCCAGCTGCCCAGGGCACGCACGTGGTCGGCGGTGATGTTCAGGCCGTCCTCGGTGCGCAGCAGGTTTTCCAGCAGGATCTTCAGGCTGTAGGGCAGGCGCTCGGCGCCGTCGACGGCCCGCAGTCGGAACACCTCGTAGGAGGCGTCGCCGACTTCGAGGGTGCCGCGGGCACCGAAGCTGTCCTTGCTCTCAGGTGAGGTCACGTCTCACTCCATCCACATCACGGCGCAGATCAGTTCGGTTGAGCAGATCGGTCGGTCGGCTTGGTGGCCGACTCGTGGGGTCGAGTCTCGCGCACTCGCGGTGGGCGTGCCCGCAACCCCTCACCCTAAACAGTACGCGCGTCCTATATAGTTCGGCAAACCGGGGTGGGGCTGTCCCAGTAGGGTGGCGAAAGGGCTGGACGACGCTTGGGGGGCGATGCCGACGTGGCTGGCGGCGTGATCGTTGTCGACCGGGTCGGCAAGCACTATCGGCGTGGGATGCCGGTGCTGACCGACATCGATCTCGAACTTGCGCCCGGCCTGCCGACGGTGATCAGCGGCGGCAACGGCAGCGGCAAGTCGACCCTGTTACGCATCGTGGCCGGGGTGCTGGCGCCCAGCCGGGGCCGGGTGCTCGGCCGGGGGCGCTCCGTCGGCTACCTGCCCTCGCCGTTTCCGGCCGAGCTGCGCCTGTCCGCCATCGCCTACCTGCGTCATCTCGCCGCGGTACGCGGACTGCCGCGCGCCAGGGCCACCGAGTACGCCCAGGGGGTGCTGGCGCGGCTGGGCTTCGCAGGTGACGCCGGCGAGCCGATCCGCACCCTGTCCAAGGGCAACATGCACAAGGTCGGCCTCGCCCAGGCGCTGTTGCCCACCTCGGGTCTGGTCGTACTGGACGAGCCGTGGTCCGGGTTGGACTTCGCGGCGCAGCGCGTCCTGGACGAGCTGATCACCGAACTGGCGGCCGAGGGCCGCTGCGTGCTGATCACCGACCACGTCGGCCACGCGCTGCGCGGCTGAATTCACCCGACGCACGCGACGCACGCGACGCCGACGGCCCGATCGGCCTACTCGGTAGGCCGATCGGGCCGTAGTGCCCGTAGTGCCGTAGTGCCGGACCGGTTCAGCTGGCCGCGAAGGCGTCGACACCGGTGAGTTCGGCGGACAGGGCCCACAGCCGGGCGGCCTGCTCCGGGTCGATCGCGTGCGGGGCGACGCCGCTACGCGGACCGTCCGCGACCCACGGTTCGGCGATGTCACAGTCCTCGCAGTAGACGCCGCCGAGATCGGCCAGCTGCGGCGAGGTCGCCGCCCAGACCTCGGTGGCCGCGCCCTGCTCCGGCGTCTTGAAACCGCTGGCGGTCAGGTTGCCGTCCTCGTCGATCCAGCCGGCGGCGACCATCTCCTCCTTGGGCAGGTGCCGCTGCAAGGGCGTGAGGATGCCACCGGGGTGGATGGCGAAGGCCCGCACGCCGGTGTCCTTGGCCAGCGCGTCCAACTGCACCGCGAACAGCACGTTCGCGGACTTGGCCTGGCCGTAGGCGAGCCACTTGTCGTAGCCGTGTTCGAGCTGCACGTCGTCCCACTGGATGCCGCCGCGCAGGTGCGCGGTGGAGGACACCGCGACCACCCGGCCGCCGCCGCGCTCGATCGCCGGCCACAACCGGTTGACCAGCGCGTAGTGGCCGAGGTGGTTGGTGGCGAACTGCGCCTCCCAGCCCTTGCCGATCCGGGTTTCCGGGCAGGCCATGATCCCGGCATTGTTGATCACGATGTCGATGTCGCGGCCGGAGGCCAGGAACCGCTCGGCAAAGGCGCGCACGCTGTCCAGGTCACCGAGGTCCAGTTCGTCGACCTCGACGCCCTCGATGCCGGCCAGCTCCTGCGTCGCGGTCTCCGGTCGCCGCGCCGGGACGATCACCCGCGCGCCCGCGCCGGCCAACGCCCTGGTCGCCTCGATGCCGATGCCCGAGTAGCCGCCGGTGATCACCACCAGCTTGCCGGTCAGGTCGATCCCGCCGAGTACGTCGGCGGCCGTGCTCTGGGCACCGAACCCGGAGCCGATCTTGTGCTGTGCCGTTGTCGTCATGGGAGTAACGCTATGACCTGGAGTCCGCTCCAGGTCAAATTGAACACGGCTAACCGACCGCGGCTAACCGACCGCGACTCGCCAAGCTTCCCGGCGCCGACGCTGGTCATCCGGATCGGCGACCGGGGCCGAGGTGATCAGCCGGTGCGTGTACGGATGCAGGGGAGTGGCCAGCACAGCGTCGGTCGGACCCTGCTCGACGATGTGGCCCCGGTGCATCACCGCGACCCGGCCGGCGACCTCCTCGATCACGGCGAGATCGTGCGAGATGAACAGGCAGGCGAAGCGCAGTTCGGTCTGGAGGGTGCGGAACAGTTCCAGGATGCGCGCCTGCACGGACACGTCCAGCGCGCTGGTCGGCTCGTCGGCGATCAGCAGCGCCGGGTTCAGCGCGATGGCGCGGGCGATGCCCACCCGCTGCCGCTGCCCGCCGGAGAGTTCATGGGGGAAGCGGGTGCGCAGCGTGCTCGGCAGCGACACCGCGTCCAGCAGTTCGTCCACTCGCGACTCCAGTGCCGTCCCGCGCAGGGTTCGGTGCAGCCGCAGCGGTTCACCGATACTCGCGCCGATGGTCGCCCTCGGGTTCAGCGAGGAGCCGGGGTCCTGGAACACCACGCCGATCCGGCTCAGCGCGGTGCGCCGGGCCTTGCCGCGCAACGCGGCCAGGTCCGTGCCGGCCAGCTCGATCCGGCCCGAGGTGGGCGTCACCAGTCCGACGATCGCCGAGGCCAGGGTCGTCTTGCCCGAACCGGACTCGCCGACCAGGCCGAGCACCTCACCCGGCTGTACGTGCATGCTCACCCGGTCCACCGCGCGCAGCGAGAACGATCGGAACCGGCCCCCGTAGACCACCGACAACTCGCCGATCCGCAACACCGGATCGGTCGACGTACTGTCCACAACGGACTGACCTGCCGGGTGTGCGGTCACCGCGACCTGCGCGCCGCGCTCGACGAACTCGCCGGGCCGCTCGGTCGGCGGCGCGGCGGGCGTGCCGGCCAGCGAGATCACCGAACCGAGCAACTGCTTGGTGTAGTCCTGTTTCGGGTCGGCGAAGATCTCGGTGACGCTGCCCTGCTCGACCACCCGGCCCTGGCTCATCACCACGACCCGGTCGGCGATGTCGGCGACCACGCCCATGTCGTGCGTGATCAGCAGGATGCCCACGTCCAACCGGGATTGCAGGTCTCGCAACAGTTCCAGGATCTCCGCCTGGACGGTGACGTCCAGTGCGGTGGTCGGCTCGTCGGCGATCAGCAGCGCCGGTTCGTTCGCCACCGCCATCGCGATCACCACCCGCTGCAACTGCCCACCGGACAGCTCGTGCGGATACGCGCGAAACGCCCGCCCAGGGTCAGGCAGGCCGACCAGGCCCAGCAGCTCCAGCGTCCGCTGTTTCGCCTGCGCCGAATGCACCTTCCGGTGCGCGGTGATCGCCTCGGCGACCTGGGCCCCGACCGTGAACACCGGGTTGAGCGCGCTCATCGGCTCCTGGAAGACGAACCCGACCCGGTTGCCCCGGATGTCGCGCAGCGTCTCCCGGTCCAGGTCGAAGAGGTTGGTGCCGTCCAGGAACGCGGCACCGGTCACCGTCGCGGTCGGCGGGAGCAGTCCGAGCAGCGACATCGCGGTCACCGTCTTGCCGGAACCCGATTCGCCGACCACGGCCAGCACCTCCCCGGCCGCCAACGAGTAGCTCACCTCGTCGACGGCCGAGTTGGTGCCACCGTCGGTGGAGAAGGTCACCGAGACCCGCTCCACCGACAACAGGGCCGGAGAGGTCACTGAGCGACGCCGATCGTCAGGTAGTTCGGGTAGGCCGGGAAGTCCGGCACGGTGAAGTTGTCCACCTTGGACCCGTGCAGGTAGGAGTTGCGGGTGTAGATCAACGGCACCACCGGGGAGTCCTGCATGATCCGCTTGTCGACCGCGGCCCACTTCGTGCCGGCCTCGGTCGGGTCCACCGTCGCCTGCGCGGCGGCGATCATGGCGTCTACCTCGGGACTGCTGTAACGAGCGGTGTTGAAGCCGCCGTTGCCGATCTCCGCCGAGTCATACAGCGGTTCGATGTTGGAGTTGGCGCTCGGGAAGTCCGGCTGCCAGCTGGCCAGGGTCAGGTCGTAGCTGACCTGGTTGGCGGTGACGTCGGCGTAGTAGGTGTCGTCGTCCAGCGGTTGCAGGGTGACGTTGATGTTCGCCCGCGCCAGCGCCGCGACCACCGCCTGGGCCAGGTTCGAGCCGTTGTCGTCGGTGGACACCAGCATGGTCAGCCCGGACAGCCCGTTGGGGTAGCCGGCCGCCGCGAGCAACTGCTTGGCCTTGGCCGGGTCGCCGCCGGGTGCGGTGGGGTAGAGGTCGAAGACCTCGCGGCCGGCGATGCCCGGCGTGATCAGCGTGGTGGCGATCGGACCGGCCAGGCCGGGCGTGCCGGCGGTGGCGATCTGGAAGGCGGTCTTGTCCACCGCGTACTGGAATGCCTTGCGCACGGCGACATTGGTCAGCGGGCCGCGCTGGGTGTTCAGCGAGAGGTAGGCGACCGCGCCGGCCTCGGAGGTGACCAGCCGCTGCTTGGCCGCCGGGTTGCCCTGCAACTGGGCCAACTGGGCCGGGTCGACGAAGGAGGACCCGAAGGCGGCCTGGTCGTTGCCGGAGTTGGCGACCAGCCGTTGGGAGATCACCGAGTCGTCCTGGGACAGTTGCAGCACGATCTGGTCCGGCAGCGCGGGTCGCACCGAGTCGGTGGCCTTGCTCCAGTGCGGGTTGCGCGTCAGCGTGGTGGAGACCCCGGCGGTGTAGGAGGCGACCTGGTAGGGGCCGGAGGTGATCGGGTGCTGGTCGTAGCTGGCGTCGGTGCCCTTGCCGTTGGGGACCGGGGCGCAGGAGATCAGGCTGGCGATCCACGGCCAGTCGCCGTAGCCGCGCACCAGGTTGAACACGATCGTCTTGGCATCCGGCGTCTGGATCGAGTCCAGGCCCTGACCGGTGAAGGGACCGGTGTAGTTCGGGCCGCCGACCAGCAACGTCTTGTGGTAGGACAGGCCCGAGGAGAACGCCGCCGCGAACGTCCGCTCGATGCCCCACTTGATGTCGGCCGAGGTGATCGGGGTGCCGTCGGAGAAGGCGACGCCGTCCTTGAGCGTGTAGGTCCAGGTGGTGCCGCCGTTGCTGGAACGGCCGGTGTCGGTGGCCAGGTCGGGCACCACCTTCGCGGTCGCGCCGCTGAGATCCCACGCGGTCAGCCTGCGGTGCACCAGGCCGTTGGTGGTGGTGGCCAGGCCCTGGGACTTGGCCGGGTCGTAGTGCACGCTGTCGGAGTCGTTGAGGATGTACAGCGTGCCGCCGGGAGTGCTGGTGGTACCGGTCGTCCCCGCCGAACTCGATGTCGGATTGGCATTGCACGCGGCCAACAGCGTGCCCGCTCCGGTCGCCACCCCCGCCGCGCCGACCAGGCGCAGGAAACCCCTCCGGTCCATCGAAGCCCTCTTCTCTTTCCTCGGATGATCTTTCTTCAGGTGAGGCGGGCTCGGGGATCGAGCGCGCCGTAGAGCAGGTCGACCAGGAAGTTCGCGATCACGATCAGGAACGCGGCGAACAGCGTGCAGCCCAGCAGCAACGGCAGGTCCAGCGAACTGACCGCGCCGATGAGCAGCGCACCGAGACCCGGCATGGAGAACAGTTTCTCGGTGATGATCGCGCCGC
>CAJCJE010000641.1 GCA_903970565.1 Candidatus Melainabacteria bacterium
AGACGAGGAAGGCGTAGTCGAGAAGCAGTTCCTCAAGCCTGTGCTGCTTGGTGAGTCTGTACTGCCCTACCGGCTCTTGGCACCCCGGCACGCAGTGCTTCCGATCGAGAACGGAAGCACCATCCTCGATGGTTCGCACCCCCATATTGACCGGTATCCTGATTTGGCTCAATGGGTTCGACAAGTCGAGAGCTCATGGGTCGGCCACCGCACGAGCGAGCGCCTCACGCTGGCGGAGCAGATCAACTATATGCGAAAGCTCTCGCTGCAGCTGCCTGGAACGATGCTAAGGGTCGTCTATGGCAAGTCCGGTATGCATGTCGCGGCTGCTCTCGTCGACGATCCAAATGCGGTGATTGACCACACCTTGTATTGGGGTACAGTCACCAGTCGTGACGAGGGTATGTATTTATGCGCAATTCTGAACTCTCCGGCGCTAACTGAACTGGTCCGGCCGCTCATGTCCTACGGTAAGGACGAGAGGCATATTGAGAGAGCGGAAAGCGATGTTATGTCCGTTTCGTCTTTGGGTTGAGGTGGGCAGGCGAGGTGTCGGTTATGTACTGGTAGTCCGATTTGTAGGTCGCACGTTCCGGTGATGTGGGCCCGATCCCTCCGCCCGGCGCGGTCATGGCTGCTGGACTGGGGTGATGAGGGACAGGCTGTATTACACCGACACCACCGAGGAGCAGTGGGGCCGGATCGGCCCGGTGATCAGGGCGTGGAAGGCGGCGCATCCGTCGGTCAGCGGTCATGAGGGGCTCTACGAGATGCGTGACATCGTGGACGCGATCTTCTATCAGAACCGGGCCGGTTGCCCGTGGAGTCTGCTGCCCGCGGATTTCCCGCCGGCGTCGGCGGTGAAGTACTACTTCTACACCTGGCGCGACGCCGGCCTGGACAAGACGATCCACGACCTGCTGCGGGCCCAGGTGCGCGAGCGCGCCGGGCGCGCCGAGGATCCGAGCGCGGTGGTGCTCGACACCCAGAGCCTGCACGCCGCCTCGAACGTCCCGGCCGCCACCACGGGTAAGGATGCGAATAAAAAAGTTCCGGGTCGCAAGCGCGGGCTGGCCGTCGACGTCCTGGGTCTGATCATCGCCGTGGTCGTCATGGCGGCCGGCGCGCACGAGAACGCGCTGGGCAAGGCGCTGCTGGACAAGGTCGCGGCCACCACGCCCACGGTCACCAAGGCGTGGGTCGACCAGGGCTTCAAGACCAGCGTCGTCGAACACGGTGCCGACCTGGGCATCGACGTCGAGATCGTCAAACGCAACCCCGACCAGGCCGGGTTCGTCGTCCAGCCCACACGGTGGGTCGTCGAGCAGACCAACGGGATCTTGATATACGACCGCTACCTGGTACGCGAGTACACCGTCGACCCCGCCTCCTCCGAGTCGCGCGTGTACTGGTCCGCCGCCCGGCGCATAGTGCGCCGGCTGACCGGTGACACCACCCCGACCTGGCGCGATCCTCTCCCGGCCACGGCGTAGACGGCCGCGATGGCCACCGCCCTGGAGAAGATCGCCGCCCGCGAGCGGCAGATCGCCGAGAGTGCCGACGCCCTGCGCACACAGATCAACACCCTCGCCGACCGGCTGCGCGATCTGGACGGCGAAGCAGGCGACCTGGCCGTCGCCCGCAAAGTCATCCTCGCCCTCGGCCAGGACGACCAGCCGCCGGCCACCCTGCCCGGCAACCCCGTCTACCAGCACATCCTGACCGTCCTGGCCGACGCGACGACACCAATGCGCGCCCGCGACCTGTGCCGCGCCCTGGACCTGGGCACCGAACCCTCGAAGGTCGAAGGCATGCGCTCCAAACTCAAACGACTGGTCACCACCGGCCTCATCGCCGAAGACGAACCCGGCCTGTTCACCCTGCCCCGACCCCGCACCGGCGACTGACCCCCGACCAGCACCCCTCATCCACAACCAAAGACAAAACGGGCATAACTTCGCTTTCCGCTCTCTGAGCTCCGCATCGTCGGCTTGGAGGTATCCGAGGGTGCCACGGCGGACGTGGGCCGTACGCAGACCGGCGTGCTTGGCCGGGATGATGTCGTTGTCCCTGTGGTCGTTGACGTACACAATCTCGCCAGGTTGCGCTGGAGTTCAAACAACAACCCGAGTGAAGAATTCCAAGTCCGGCTTCGCGACGCCCCACTCACGTGAGGTGGCAATCGACCGGCTGTCCACGGCTCCGAAGGGTGCACGGCCGGGCGACGCAGGGGGTGAACTGTCGTGCCCGTGATCGTGAATGACTTCGGCGCGCGGGCGACGTGTGCGCTCGGCGCGCAGCGCCCGAGCAGAGGGATGTCATGCCGTCTGTCAGGCGGCACCCAGCAGGCCCCGGGCGCGGATGTCGTAGTCGGCGACGAGTCGGTGGCCGCCGAAAGTGCTCATGCGGGTACGCAGTTCCTTGACGGAGTCGAGAGTTCGACTGGACTTGACTCGTCCGGCCAGTTCGATGGTGCGGACGCCAGCTGCGTGGGCGGCTTCGAGGTCGCGTTCCTGGACGTGAGCCGAGGCCAGCACGGCCTGCGACATGGCACCGCGGCGAGCTCGCTTCTGGGCCTTGGCGGCGGTGATCGAGACTCTGGCGTAGGCGGCTGCATCCACCGGGCGCTCGACGTCGCGCATCGCCGTGGCGTATTCGCCGTGGAGGTAAGCGGTGTCGATGAAGCGGGCCCATTCCGGCTCGGTGGCGTAGTCGACGTCGGCGAAGATCTCTCGGGAACGTCCGATGGCGG
>CAJCJE010000642.1 GCA_903970565.1 Candidatus Melainabacteria bacterium
TGCAGTGGCATCCGGAATGGTATGCCGCAACCGATCCGGTGAGCACCGCGATCTTCGGTGCGTTCGGCTATGCCTGCCGGCGCACCGCGCGCGAGAAGTCTTTGGTACTGCGAGGAGTTGTCGGATGAGTCAGTCGGCTGATGACATCAAGGTCGACCCGCGGGAGCGGGTACCGGAGTGGACGGTGCCCAGCAGCCTGTTCGACTCGGCCGGCTGGTTGCGTGCCTGGGAGCAGGTCACGGTCGAGCCGCACCTGCGCCGGGCCTACCTGACCACGACCCAGGACGAGGTGCTGCCGCTGTACCGGACGCCCAACTCGCCGTTCTGGTTCGGCTACGAGGCGCAGTGCGAGGTCGTGCCGCTGTCGGACCGGCCGATCGTGTTCGCCGGATCGACGTACTCGATGTACACCAGGCGTGGCCCGGTGCCCGCCGAACTCGTGCGTGCCGCCCACGACACCGGACTGTCCTGGTTGGACGGTGAGGGGCTGCTCATCGCGCCGAACCTGACCGAGGAGGGCGTGGCCAGCTGGGTCGCCGAGGTCGGTGAGCCGGTCGGTCGCGTGCTGTTGGACCGCACCTACCACGGCGAGCTGTCCGGCTCGTTCGAAGACCATCTGCGGGGGCTGCCCAAAAAGCTGCGCAAGGACGTCGAACGACGTATCCGGCGGGCCGGGGAACGCGGGCTCACCGTGCGCTTCCTGCCCGGCGACCAGGCGGTGGACCTGGTGGCGGCGGCGCTGCCGCTGACCGTCGGCACCACCGACGAGCACGACTGGCCGCCGCTCTACGACGAGGCGACGCTGACCGCGCTGCTCGGCGTGCCCGGTTCGGTGCTCGCGGTCGCCGAGGTCGACGGGGACCTGGTCGGCGCGTTCTTCGGCTTCGTGCAGGGCACCGAGGCGGTGTTCCTCTGCGGCGGCGTCGACTACCTGCGGCTCGCCGACCTGTCCAGTTACGTCGTGCTGATGTACGCCTGCGTGGAATGGGCCTACGAGCAGGGCCTGCGCCACGTCGAGTGGGGACGGGACAACTACCGCTTCAAGGAGCGGCACGGGTTGACCGGCACCGACCTGTGGGCGCTGGTCTACAGCCCGCGTCCGACGCCGGAACTCGCCGACCGGTTGCGGCACATGGACCGCGTCCTGCGCGACTACATCGAGCGCGGCTGATGGCGCTGACGGCATCGTCGAAGGAGGCCCGGCTGCGCGTCGGACTGCTGCTGGGCACGGTCATCGCGGTCAATGCCGCCTATACGGTGCTGATCCCGTTCGTACCCGAACTGCCCGCGCGCATCCATGCCGGCCCGGTCGCGGTCGGCCTCGCGTTCACCCTGTTCGCCGCCGGAAAGCTGCTCGCGCAGCCGGTCGGCGGGGTCGTGGTCGACCGGTGGGGGCCGCGCGTCGTCGCGGTGGCCTCGCTCGGGTTGATCGCCGTCGGCACGGTCGCCACCGCGCTGGCCGGGGACGCGGCCACCCTGCTGTTGGGACGTGTGGTGTGGGGGATCGGCGAGGGCGTGCTGACCCCGGCACTGTATGCGGGCATCACCTTCCTGTGCTCGACCTACCACCTGCCGACGACACGGTTGCTCGGCCAGTTCGGCTCGGCCGCGAACATCGGCTTCCTGATCGGCCCACTGGTCACCGGACTGGCCGGCGGTCTCGGTTTCCGGACGATCTTCCTGCTCGGTGCCGGGCTCACCGTCTCCTCCGCGCTCGCGCTCGGCTGGGTGCTGCCGACGACACCGCGGACCGAGCCGCCGGAGCCCGCGCAGGCGCAACCGGCCGAGGCCGCGACGAGCAGCGGGCGGCGCTGGTGGGTCCTGGTGCTCGTGTTCGGCGTACTCGACCTGGCCGGGAACCTGATCTACTCGGCACTGGAACCGGTGCTGCCGCTGTATCTTGCCGGCGGTTCGGCCGGGGCGCGCTCGGCGGTGTCGCTGGTGTTCGCGGTCGGTCTGGCCGTGTTCGTACTGTCGGTCTGGGTGATCGGCAGACTCGGTGAACGGGTGACGTTGCCGCGCCTGGTCCAGATCGGACTCGTGGTGTTCGTCCTCGCCGTGTCCGGGCTCGCGCTCGGTTCCGGACTCGGATCGGTGCTCGTCTTCTTCGCGATCGCGATGATCGGACACTCCGCGCTGTACCTCGCCGCGCGGCGCGGCGTTCTCGCGGTACGCACCGGACTGGCCGGGCGCGGCCGCGCGTTCGGCCTGTTCGGCGCCACCTCGGACCTGGGCAACATGATCGGCCCGACGCTCGGCACCACGCTGTTCGGCTGGGTCGGCGCGCTGGTGTTTCCGTTGCTGGCCATCCCGTGCGCCGCGCTGTTTCTCGGAGTGCGGATGATGCGGACGCCGATCGCACCCACCGAGCCGGTCGAACCGGTGCACCGCGAGAACGCGCGCTGAGACCGTCGAGGGCCGTGTCCACCCGCGACCGGTCGCGGGTTTGCGGTCACCTCGACTGGTGTTGGTCGAGCAGGGAGGTGCCCAGCGGCGTGAGGGCATGAACGACCGCCGCGCCGTGTCGGTGGGTGGTGATCAGGCCGGCGTTGCGCAGCACGCCGGTATGTCGGCTGACCGAGGCAAGTGAGGTACTCAGCCGGTTGGCCAGCTGGGTCGTGGTGGCACCGGACCCGACGGCGCAGAACACTGCCGCCCGGGTCGCTCCCATCGGCGCAGCGCCTCGGTCCACGCCCGGCCCTCGACGACTGGATCGCCCACCTCGACGCGACCGGGGTGGAGCAACCCGTGGGTCAACCCGCCGTTGATGACGCGGCCGGGCGAGCCCAATGCCTGACTCGGCGGAAGCGTAACGTGCAGTGCCTGTCCGGTAGGAAGAACGGACCACGATGAGTCACGTGTACGTCAGTCTGGAGCGGGATGCGGACGGCTACCCGCCCTACGACATCGAGGAGATCGACGCCGCCCCACTGGGAGATGACCGGTTCCGCATCGACGGTATTCCGGTATTCGTCTTCGGCTTGTCCAAGGGCGACATCGTGCGAGTCGTGCAGGTGGTCGGTGACGAACGCCCGTGGGTCACCGACGTGGCACAGTCCGGAGGGCATTGGACCGCTTGCGTGATTCCCTTCGGCGCTCCCGCCCTGGAACCAATCGCTCAGCGGATACGCATGGTGGGTGCCGATGCCTACGCGACCCCCTTCGGGCTCGTCGCCGTCGACGTGGCCCCGACGGTGGATGCCACCGCGGTCATGGCGTTGCTCGACCAGGGTTGTGACACGGGAGAATGGGATTACGACCTGGGCGTCATACCGGACTGAGCCGGCCGCGACCTGGACCTACCAGCCGCGGACCGGTCCTCGCCGGTCCGAGGCGCCGCGCCGCTGTCGCGGCTGCCGGTAAGGGAAAGCTCGATGACGATCCGGCCGCTGTCCGTCAGGTGAGGACGACGTCGGTGTAGCGGGAGGGGCCGTCGGCCAGGTCGAGCAGGCCGCGCGCGGTCATCCAGCGCTGGGTCCGGTCGTACATGTCCCTGGTGTAGGGCTCGAAGACGATGCGCTCGCCGGGGCCGAACCGGTGCACGTCCACCAACTCGGCCAGGTCCGCCGGCAGCTCCCGCAGCCAGTACTTCTTGTACCGCTCCACATGCAGGTCGATGTCGGTCTGCGCGCGCCGCAACGCGGCGAAGTACTTCGCGGTGTCGGTGGGGTCCGCGTGCGGGGCGACCAGGAAACCGACCATGGAGGTGGCGTCGGTGATCTTGCGGAAGCCGAGCTGTTCGGCCAGGTAGTACGGGCCACCGAACAGGTTCGCCACCTCGACCTGGCCACCCACCAGCAGCCGGGCCCGGTCGATGGGCAGACCGGCGAAGTTCAGCTGAATCCGCGACTGGTCCAGGAATGGCTCCAGCGCCTGCACCGTCGCGTAGTGGCTACCCGAGTGGTATCCGACGGCTACCGGCACGTCGGCCAGATCGGCCGGCTGCCGGTACGGCGAGTCCGGCGCGGCGAAGATCCCGGACGGGGTGACGGTGTAGGCGTGGCCCCACATCCTGCCGACACCGGACGTGGCCACCCCGTTGACCGCCCAGTGACAGGCCGAGGACACGTCACAGGCGCGACCGGCCGACATGTCCTCGAACGCACCCGCCCGCACCTGCGCCGGTACCTCGTCGGCCGAGCGCACGGTGGCGGGCTGGGTGGCCTCCTGGTGCAACCCGTTGACCTGGAACTCGTAGTCCAGCCCCTCGGCGGCGAAGTAGCCGTGTTCCTCGGCGACCCACTCCTGCAGCCGTTGGTGTGGCTGGATGACGTACTTTCCCATGATCGTTCCTCCCCGTCGGCAGCATCAGAACGATATCCCGTGCCGCTGGGAAATCCTTGCCACGGAACACACGGTCGCGGACCCGGTGTGCCGGGTCCGCGACCGTGTGATCGGTCAACTACTGGCGTAGGCTCTCCAACAGCGCGCCGGTCAGTTCCGTGTACCGGGCCAGCAGCGCCTGCGCGTCCGGCAGGGATGGGTCACGAGGTCTCCTCCAGATCGCGGTTCGGATACCGATGGGTGCTTCCCGCCGAAACCGTAGGTGCCGGACGGCCGGCGCTGCCTGCCAGCCGGCCCCGAGCCGTCCGACTCGGGGCCGGCTGGCAGTATTCCGTACCATTAGGATGAATCGGGTGGATTAGCCTGTCTTATGACGAGGACGTGACAGCCGGCTTTGTAGAGTTGGGTGTGGTCTCCTCGACTGTTCTGCTGGCTTGCGTAACCGGAGGTTCTCGCTGATGGGTGATTCGGCGATCAAGATCACCCCGGGTGATCTGCACTCGTCCGGTTCGATGTTGCAGAACTTCGGCAACGAGGTCGCGGCGGGCGGCGACAAGCTACAGACCATCGGCCGTCAACTGGTCTCCCATGCCAGCGGTGACAAGTCCGGGGTCGGCGCGATCATCGCCAAGGCGATGGGCTCCGGCACCGAGATCGCCGGCAAGGTGTTCAGCGAGGGCGGCCGGGTCGCCGGCGCGGCCGGCGACCGGCTGCACGGCAACGCCAGCGCACACGAGGACAACGAGTCGCACCAGACCGGCGTGTTCCGGGACATCCACTCCGGCAGCGCCGGTGAAAACCCACCCAAGCCTAAGGGCTCGGACGGGTCGGGTAGTTCGTCGACCGAGAGCAGCGGCTCGACCGACCACACCCCGGACAAGCCACCCACCCCGCACGGTGAATCCGGCGACGGCTCCGGCTCGGGCATCAAGGGCGCCAACCACGATCCCTCGGCG
>CAJCJE010000643.1 GCA_903970565.1 Candidatus Melainabacteria bacterium
ATCGCCGCGATCGCCGACGCGGTCCGCGGCCGCCGCCGGAGCGTGCCTAGGACCGCGGCCGGCGCCACCCGGCTGTCCGGGCTCGAGGCGTTCGCGATCACCCCGGACACCGGCTTCGTGATGATCGGCGAGCGGACCAACGTCACCGGGTCGGCCCGGTTCCGCAAGCTGATCGAGGCCGACGACTACCAGGCCGCCGTCAACGTCGCCCTGGACCAGGTGCGCAACGGCGCGAACCTGCTCGACGTGAACATGGACGCCGACCTGCTCGAAAGCGAGCAGGCCATGACCACGTTCCTCAACCTGCTCGCGACCGAGCCCGAGGCCGCCCGCATCCCGGTGATGGTCGACAGCTCCAAGTGGAGCGTGCTCGAGGCCGGGCTGAAGTGCGTCCAGGGCAAGGGCGTGGTCAACTCGATCAGCCTCAAGGAAGGCGAGGAGATCTTCCTCGACCACGCCGCCAAGATCAGGAGCTACGGTGCCGGCGCCGTGGTGATGGCCTTCGACGAGCAGGGACAGGCCGATACAGTCGAACGGAAGGTGTCGATCTGCGGCCGCGCCTACGACTTGCTGACGCAGCAGGCCGGCTGGTCGCCTGAAGACATCATCTTCGACCCGAACGTTCTCGCCGTGGCGACCGGGATCGCCGAGCACAACGGCTACGCGAAAGCGTTCATCGAGGCGCTGCCGCTGATCAAGGAGCGCTGCCCTGGTGTCCGCACCAGTGGCGGAATCTCCAACCTGTCGTTTGCCTTCCGCGGCAACGAGGCCGTGCGCCGGGCCATGCACGCCGCGTTCCTCTATTACGCGATCGCGGCCGGGCTCGACATGGGCATCGTCAACGCCGGCCAGCTCGACGTCTACGAGGACATCAATCCCGAGCTCAAGGAACTGGTCGAAGACGTCCTGTTCGACCGGCGCGAGGACGCCACCGACCGGCTGGTCAGCTATGCCGAGCAGGTCAAGTCCACCGGCGCCAAGAAGTCGGAGGCCGACCTGTCCTGGCGCGAGGTGCCGGTTGGCGAGCGCCTGTCCTACGCGCTGGTGCACGGCATCGTCGACTACATCGAGGACGACACCGAGGAGGCCCGGCTGGAGATGGCCCGGCCGCTGGAGGTGATCGAGGGTCCGCTGATGGACGGGATGAAGATCGTCGGCGACCTGTTCGGCGCGGGCAAGATGTTCCTGCCGCAGGTGGTGAAGAGCGCTCGGGTGATGAAGCGCTCGGTGGCCTACCTGGAACCGTTCATGGAGGCGGAGAAGGAGCAGGCCCGGTTGGAGGGCCGCGTCGAGGCCAGCCGGGGTCAGGGCAAGATCGTGCTGGCCACGGTGAAGGGCGATGTGCACGATATCGGCAAGAACATCGTCGGTGTCGTACTCGGCTGCAACAACTACGAGGTCATCGACCTCGGCGTGATGGTGCCGGCGGCGAAGATCCTGGACACCGCGCTGGCCGAGGGCGCCGACGCGATCGGCCTGTCCGGACTGATCACCCCGTCCTTGGACCAGATGGTCAGCGTGGCAACGGAAATGCAGCGGCGCGGCATCGAACTGCCGCTGCTGATCGGCGGCGCGACCACCTCCCGCCAGCACACCGCGGTGCGGATCGCGCCCGCCTACGAGGGCACCACGGTGCACGTCATCGACGCCTCGCGGGTGGTCGGCGTGGTGTCGGATCTGCTCGATCCGCAGCGGGCGGCGGCGCTGGCGACGAGCAACCACGAGGAGCAGGACCGGCTGCGCGAGCAGCACGCGAACCGGCAGGAACGGCCGCTGCTGACCGTCGAGCAGGCCAGGGCCAACCGCGAACAGGTCGTCTTCGACGATCTGCCGGTGCCCGCGTTCACCGGAGTGCGGTTCGTACAACCGGAACTGACCGAACTGCGCGCGATGATCGACTGGCAGTTCCTGTTCCTGGCCTGGGAGGTGAAGGGCAAGTACCCCGCCATCCTGGACCAGCCGGTGGCACGTGAACTGTTCGACGACGCCAACACGCTGCTGGACGAGATCATCGCGAACGGCTCGTTCACCGCGCGCGGCGCCTACGGTTTCTGGGCCGCCAACTCCGAGGGCGACGACCTGCTCATCGACGCCGAGTCGCACGCCGAAGGTGAGTCGGACGGTGGCCGGCTGCGGCTGCCCATGCTGCGCCAGCAGACGGTGAAACCCGAGGGCAGGCCCAACCGCTCGCTGGCCGACTATGTCGCGCCGGCCGGCGACCACCTGGGTGGCTTCGCGGTGGCCATCCACGGCGCGGACGCGCTGGCCGGTGAGTACGAGGCCAACAACGACGACTATCGGGCAATCATGGTGAAAGCACTGGCCGACCGGTTGGCCGAGGCGTTCGCCGAGCACATCCATCTACAGGCCCGCCGCGACTGGTTCGAGCCGGACGCCGACCCGAAGATCGAGGACCTGCACGCGGAACGCTTCCGTGGCATCCGGCCCGCGCTGGGCTACCCGGCCAGCCCGGACCACAGCCAGAAGCAGATGCTGTTCGACCTGCTGGACGCCAAGCGGCTGGACATGGACCTGACCGAGAGCTTCGCGATGACCCCGGCCGCGAGCGTCAGCGGTCTGCTGTTCGCGCACCCGGCCTCCCGGTACTTCAGCATCGGCCGGGTCGGCCGGGACCAGATCCAGGACTACGCGGCGCGCTGCGGTCTCGAGGTTGCCGAGGTCGAGCGCTGGCTCAAGCCCAATCTCGGCTACGAACCGAGCTGAATCCCCACCCGCCGGCATCGACCTGATGCCGGCGACGCGGCGGCGGCCGGCTGACCAGATGGTCAGCCGGCCGCTTCGTGCGACCGGCCTTCCGTGGTTTCTTTTGCCGCGTTATCGCGCCGGAAGGTGACGATTGTCCACGGCTATCCGTCACCAATGAAAATGCCAATGGGTCATACAGGTCTTTTCCGTTACCTTGCGCCGACCCACTCCGCCGGTCTAGGGCGGTGACAACCGTGGCGAGTAATCAGCGGACGGCGACTGTGCGTAACGCTGACGAGGGACGATCCAGCGACATGATCGTCAATTGGACTGGACCAGCGTATCCAGTGGTCTGAACCTCGCCCGGCAGGCGCCGACCGGAACCATTAACAGTTTTCTACTGTCTGGCAATGGTTTCGACCCGAACAGTTGATGAATGAGGTCTTGACGCTCCCTACCCCCGCGCGTATCGTTCGCCGATATGTAAGGGAGATTTCCTAAAATATCTCCTGCCGCGCCAGCCCATACCTCATCAAGGGGAGTTCGACCGCGCCCGCTTACTTGTGACTTGGAGAAACACACATGGCAGGTCTCCGCAAGTCAGTCCTGGCTTCCGCAATTGCTCTGTTGCCGGCCGCGCTGCTCATCGGTACGGCGGGTATTTCCAGTGCCGCGCCCGTCGCGCCGCTCGCCTTCCCCACCCAGTTCGCCGCGCCCTACCTCCAGATCTCCAGCGATGACACCGGTGACCTGGCCGCGGACATGAACGCCTCGGGCGACAAGTACTACACGCTGGCCTTCCTGACCTCCAACGGTGGCTGCAACCTCCAGTGGGAGGACGGTGGCGATTCCGTCGGAGCATTCGCATCACAGATCAGTTCGCTGGAAGCCGCCGGCGGCAATGTCGCGGCGTCCTTCGGCGGCGCGGGCAGCACCGAACTCGCCGAGAGCTGCACCTCGGTGTCCAGCCTGGCCGCAGCCTACGAGAAGGTGGTCAGCACCTACGGCATCTACCGACTCGATTTCGACATCGAGGGTGACGTCATCAACAACACCACGGCCACCGCTCGCCGGGACCAGGCACTGGCCGAGGTGCAGGCGTGGAACAAGTCGGTCCAGGTCGACTACACCCTGCCGGTCGACCCGACCGGCCTGGAGTCCAACGCGCTGAGCCTGCTCAAGGACGCCCAGAGCAAGGGCGTCACGGTCAGCATCGTCAACATCATGACGATGGACTTCGGCGACGGCCAGAACGCGCTCAACGACGCCGAGTCCGCCGCGAACGCCACCCACGGCCAGCTGGAGAACATCTACACCGGCGACTCCTCGGCGACGGTCTGGAGCAAGATGGGCCTCACTCCGATCGCCGGCAAGAACGACGACAACGAGGACTTCACCGAGGGCAACGCCTCGACCCTGGAGAGCTTCGCCGCCTCCAAGGGCGTTCGCGAACTGTCCTTCTG
>CAJCJE010000644.1 GCA_903970565.1 Candidatus Melainabacteria bacterium
ACGTCCTCGGCGTTCTGCCCGACAAGGCGTCGACCCCAGCCACCCACCACCCGCCCGGCGACCCCTAAGGGCAGAGTGGCCAGTTTCGCGGTTCTGGCTGCCGCCTTGCGCGGGATGTCGGCCATCATCGCTCCTCTCGAGTGAGTGCAACGGCTCCGGACCGAACGTGCGGGCATCGACCGACCCACCGAGTCAGTCGACCCACCGAGTCAGTCGACCGACCGAACCAGCAGGACCAGCCTCTCGTGCCGTCGGATCAGCGCACCGCGCCATCTCGACCGTATCTGGCCTGACCGTATCTGGTCGCGTCGGCGTTGCCGGGTTTGCTGCTACTTGCCGATGTCACTACGCCCAGGCGCAGTCATCGATCATTTCCAGTATGCCCACTCCGTCAGCCGCCTCCCTTCCGACTGCACGCACAGCGGGGGTGTCGTTGCCAGATCGTGGGATGGGTTTGCCCGCCGAAGGTGTCGATCTCGATGGCCGCGCCCCACACCGGCAACTCGGCGATGCCGCGCCAGGGCAGGCCGCCGATCCGTGGCCCGTCCAGGACCCGCAACGCCTGACTGGCCGCGAAGGCGGCGCTGGCCTGCGCAGACGCCAGATCGGCCGGCTGGCTGCGGCCGGCGAGCTGGGTCGCCAGGGCCGGCCAGGCCGGTTCGGCGTCGGCCCTGTGGAGATCGACGCACCGCAGACAACAGCTGCGTCCCGGCACGATCAACGGCCCGACCACGCCGACGCCCTCACCGGCCCATGCCACCAGGTGGACGACCCCCGTGACGAACAACTCGCTGGCCAGTCCGGGATCGGGCACGGCCGCGTCGGCCAGCAGCACCAGATCGGGTGTGCGCCCGCGCGGCAGTGGCGCGGTCCTGGTGTCGCGTCCGGCCCGCTCCACGACCCGACACAGCGCGACCGCTCGGGGGCGGCCGACGTCCTCCTCCAGATAGCCGGAGCCGACCTCCTCGGGCGTCACCAGGCCCTCGGCGACCGGGTGAATCCAGCCGACGCCGGCCGCAGCCAGTAGCGTGGCCAGGCTCGCCGCCACCCGACCGCCACCGTGGATGACCATCGCGGCGCGCCGCCAGCGACCGTTGGCGTCGACCCGGCGCTGGTCGGTGCGCAACGCCCACCACGAGCAGTCGGCGGCCAGCCGCGCCGGTATGCCCGCGGCCGGTGCGCCGTCCATCCCGACCTCGGGCGGGATGGCGTCCTCGATCAGGCCGAGGTTGGCCAGGTCGGCGAGCAGTTGGTGCAGCGCGGCGCGGTCAGCCGGCCCGGCGCGCGCCGACAGTTCCTGGACGGTTGCTCGGCCGTCCAGCGCGTGCAGCATCCTGACCAGCGGCTCGGCCACACCGCTGAGCACCACCGCATGGCGGGGATCGGTGCCGAGTTGCAGTTCGCCGATCTGGCGGTGCAGCACGGCCAGACCGGGCAACAGGCGGGGCCGGCGGATCGGGTCGACCGGATGTCGGCGTGATCGGACGGGTGACGGATCGGCGGATTCGTGGATGGGTGGCTGGCCGGGGGTGAACGGCTGGTCGAGGGTGCGGACGTCGGAGGTCTCGAAGGCAGGGGCACGGTCGGGCGTGAGGTCGGTGCCGGGCTGGTCGGTGTCGGGCTGGTCGGCGAGGGGCTGGCCAGCTGGTATCGGCCGAGGTGGGGCTTGGCCGGGGACATCCATGACGTCGACGGCGTTGATGGCATCAGCGACGTTGATGGCTCGGTCGAGGGCGGGGTCGAGGGGGTACGTGGTGATCTTCATGAACGCAGCTTGGCAGGATTTTTCGAACACCGCTCCGGTTGTCCACAGCCGCCGGTTTCATCCACAATCCACGATCGGGCGATTGACATTCGGCGTTGATTCGCTAGAGATACCAATGGTTTGCCAACAAGTTCTTGTGCGTTGTTGTTCACATCCGGCTGGCGGACCTTTTGGTCGGCCGTTGGCCTTACCGTGAGCCTGTGGCGGAACCATTGGTCGAGGTGCGGCGCAGCCGGCGGCGGAGCCGCACGGTCACCGCATACCGGGAGGGCGACACCGTTGTCGTGCTCCTACCTGCGCGGATGACCAGGGCTGAGGAAAAGCACTGGGTCGCCGAGATGCTGGGCCGGCTGGAACGCAGCGAGACTCGGCGTCGCTCACCAGCGAGGACCTCCGACGACGCGCTGCTGGCTCGCTGCCAACAACTCGCCGCCCGACATCTGGCCGGTAAGACCGAGCCGAGCAGCGTGCGCTGGGTAGCGCCGATGCGTACCCGATGGGCTTCCTGCACCCCGGCCGACGGCACCATCCGGGTGAGCGAGCGACTACGCGACGTGCCCGGTTGGGTACTCGACTATGTGTTGGTACACGAACTGGTGCATCTGCTGGTGCCGGGACACGGGGCGGACTTCTGGGCACTGGTCCGGCGCTACCCCAAGACCGAGCGCGCAATGGGGTACCTGGAGGGCCTGTCCGCTGCGGCGGGCTGGGGGATCACCGAAGAAGACTGAGCCGGGGTAGCCAGCGGCAGACGGCCGACGCCAGCCAGAGCCGACAAGGGCGGCCTGAGACCGCCGAAGTAAGCCGGAGACGACGACGCCGAGGCTGCCTTAGGCCCCAAAAGGAAAGACGACTGGGCCGAGAAATGCCGGCTGGGCCGACCCAGCGCGGGTCGGCCCAGCCGGCAATGCGAAAGCTCAACAGTCGAACCCGCAGGTTAGTCGGTCGAGTCCTCGCCCTTGTCGCGCTCCTCGCGTTCGGCCTGCTCGGTACGCTCCAGTTCGGCGATCGGGTCGTCGCCGAGGCTGGCCGGCTTCTCGCCGAGCCGGTCGGCGAAATCGATCGGTTCGTCCAGGTCCGCCGCGGTCGGCACCAGGTCGGGGTGGGCCCAGACACCGTCTCGGATCTTGATGCCGTGCCGCTCGCCGACCAGCAGCCACAGGTTCGACGCCGCGCGCAGCCGGCGCGGTCGCAGCTCCAGTCCGACCAGGGTGGCGAAGGTCTGCTCGGCCGGTCCGCCGCTGGCCCGCCGCCGTCGCAACGTCTCGCGCAGCGCGTCCGCGCCGGGCAGTCGCTCGCCGATCGCCTCCGCGACCACCACGTCCACCCAGCCCTCGACCAGCGCGAGCAGGGTCTCCAAACGGTCCAGCGCAACCTGCTGGGCCGGCGTGGTCTGCGGCTGCAACACCCCGGAGGACATCATCTGCTCGATGGACTCGGGATTGCTCGGGTCGACCTGGGTGGCCAACTGCTCCAACGCCGAGGTGTCCACCTTGATGCCGTGCGCGTACTCCTCGACGGTGGCCAACAGCCGCTGCCGCAGCCACGGCACGTGCGCGAACAGGCGCTGGTGCGCGGCCTCCCTGGTGGCCAGGAAGACCATCACCTCACCGGCCGGCCGTTCGAGGCCCGCGGTGAACTTCTCGATGTTGGCCGGCAACAGCGCGGCGACCCCCTCGGGGCCCAGCGGCAGACCGATGTCGGTCGAGGTGAGCACCTCGGCACCGAGTTGGGCCAGTGCGCCGCCCAGCTGTGAACCGAAGGCCATGCCGCCCATCTGGCTGACCATTGCCAGCATCGGGCCGGCGACCTGCTTGGCTTCTTCCGGTAGCGCCTCCACCCAGGCACCGGAGACCCGCTTGGCCACCGGGTCGCACAGCCGCTGCCAGGTCGGCATCGTGTGCTCCACCCAGTCCCGCGCCGACCAGGCCGCGGCCTTGGTCGCGCCGGCCGGCAGCGTGGTCACCGGCTCCAGCCACAGCTCGGCCAGCCGCACCGCGTCGTTGACCGCGTCCGCCTGCTCGCCACCGCCGAGGCCACCGGGGGTCAGCTGCTGGATCGCGATCTGGCGGGCGAGGTCGTAGTTGACCGGACCCCCGGCGTTGTCGCTGCCCGACTGGCTGAGCATCTGACCGAGCTGGCTGAGCATCTGACCGAGTTGGCTGACGTCGAACGCGCCGCCGGGCCCACCCAGCGGGCCGAATCCACCCGCGCCGGAAGGCTTGTTCTCGCCGGAATCATCGGGGTCCTGCGAGGAGAACCCGAACGGCATGTTCGTCATGCTTCCACCGTACGCGGGCCTGCCGGATGTTCGCTGACAGCATTGGGTAGTCGGCGCGGGAAAGTCGCCGCAGGCCGGGCTTGCAGCGAAGATCGGTGGCCGTGCCGGGCGTCGCGCGCCGGTCGGGGCCGGCGTGCCCGTACGCTGTCGCACCGTGAGTGAGCGTGGCGACGCCGAAGCAGAGTCCCCAGCTACCGCGACGAGTACCTGGTCCAACCGCCAGCGGGGAATGACCAGGCGGAGGTGGACGCTGCTGTTCAGCGGCGTGCTGGTGGTGGTGCTCGGGTTGGTCGGCGGGTTCGTCCAGGTGCCCTACGTGGCGCTGGGGCCCGGCCCGACCTACGACACGCTCGGCAGCTACGACGGCCAGCAGGTTATCCAGGTCAGCGGCACGGGAACCCACGCGACCAGCGGTGAGCTGCGGATGGTCACCGTTTCCGAGATCGACCAGATCACCCTGTTCGGCGCGCTCGGGCTGTGGATGAGCGGCAACTACGCCTTGCAGCCGCGCGAGCTGTACTTTCCCCCAGGGCAGTCCCAGCAGGCCGTCAACCAGCAGAACGTGCAGGAGTTCCAGGAGTCGCAGATCGACGCGGAGGTCTCCGCGCTGCGCTACCTGCACTATCCGATCGAGGTGGTCGCCACCCAGGTGGTCGACGGCAGCCCGGCGGACAAGCTGATCAAGGCCGGTGACCGGATCGTCTCGGTGAACGGCAAGTCGGTCGCCAGCGTGGAGGACGTGCTCAACGCACTGGCCGACACCAAGCCGGGGCAGACCATCCCCGTGTCGGTACGGACCGGCAGCCAGCCGGTGCGCAACCTGCGGATCACCCTCGGCAAGAACCCGAGCGGCACCTCGCAGGGCTTCATCGGCATCCAGCCCGCCGCGCAGGCGGTCGTGCCGTTCAAGGTCAACGTCAGCCTGACCAACATTGGCGGCCCTTCCGCCGGCCTGGTCTTCGCACTGGCCATTGTGGACAAGCTGACCAATTCCGACGTCAACGGTGGGATGAAGGTCGCCGGCACCGGTGAGATCGACGACCTCGGCAACGTCAGCGAGATCGGCGGCATCCCGTTCAAGCTGGTCGCCGCGCGCGCGGCCGGCGCGACCGTGTTCCTGACCCCGGCGGACAACTGTGCCGAGGCCAAGGCGCACGTGCCGGCCGGCCTGCGACTGGTGAAGGTGACCAGCCTTGGTTCAGCTATCAGCGAACTTGCCGCGCTGAAGGCCAGCAAGCCCGTCCCCGGCTGCTGAAAGCAGTCCTAGTCGCGGAGGGTTTCCCGGAGCGCGTCCACCAGGTTGGGCGCGAGTTCCGGGTGCTCGACGATCTCGTCCGGATGGTCGGCGTCGCCGCGCAGCCGCAGCACGCAGGCGGCCGAGCCGTCCCGCAGCACGCCCGCGACCAGGCGCGCCTCCCGTCGACGGGGGTGTTCGGCGGCGATTCGGCGCATCCGGTCGGTGTCCACCGGGTCGATGGTGTCGATCGCGCCGGAATCGTCGGAGTCGTCGGAGGCGTCCGGATCACCCGACTCGCCGCGTAGTTCGGCCTCCGCGTCCGGCGGCAGCACCACGATCTCCTGCACCAGCGCGCACCCGCTGACCGTCTCCGGCCAGGCGATACCGGCCAGCGCCTCGGCGAGGTCGGTGTCGGCCAGCGGTTCCTGCGCGACCGGGGTCAGCGGCGACCCCGGATCGACCTGATCGCCGAGGTCTGGGTGCTTTGCCAACAGGTCGGCCGTGGTGACCAGGGCGAACAGCTGCGGGGGCTGATCCCAGCCGGCCGCCGAGGCGAAATCCTCGACCTCACGGATGACCTGCGGCAGCGTGGCGGGGGCCCCGGTGGGCTCGTCGGCTGACATGTGGTCATCGTCCCATTCGAGTGGTGGCCGGCCGCGCTCGCCTTCGCCCGCCGAAGGTCGTGATCGGACAAAGCGCGGCCCCCGGGGTGGCAAATGGCGGACCGGCACGGGAACCAAGGGCGGCGTCCGTAGAGTTGACACACTGGCGGACGGGTACCAGCGGTAGCCGTGCGCTGCGCAAACCCGCACCGACCACCACTCAGGAGCGTGTCCCAGTGGCCACTCGGCCCACGGCTGGACTGCCGAGGCTGTCGCGACGCAGCCGAATCCTGCTCATCATCGGTTTCGTGCTGTTGATCTTGCTGATCTTCGGTTCGCACCTGCTCGACACCTACGTCAGCTGGTTGTGGTTCGGGGAGGTCGGCTACCGGTCGGTGTTCAGCACGATCCTGTTCACCCGGATCGTGCTGTTCTTCGTGATGGGTGTCTTCGTCGGCGGTGCCCTCGCGGTGAGCCTGCTGATCGCCTATCGCTCCCGGCCGGTGTTCGTGCCGGTGACCGGTTCGGACGATCCACTCTCCCGCTACCGGTCGGTGATCACCCGTCGGCGATACTGGTTCGGCCTCGGCATCCCGATCGTGATCGGCCTGATCGCCGGCGGCTCCGCACAGGGCGACTGGCAACTGGTGCAGCTGTTCATGCACGGCACCAGTTTCGGCATCACCGACCCGGTCTTCGGCCACGACATCGGCTTCTACGAGTTCACCCTGCCGTTCATCCTGTGGCTGAAGAACTGGCTGTTCATCGCGGTGACCCTCGCCTTCTTCGGCGCGCTGATCGCGCAGTACATCTTCGGCGGCATCCGGCTGGCCGGTCGCGGCGGTCAGCTCTCCACCCCGGCCAGGATGCAACTGGCCATCCTGATCGGGGTGTTCGTACTGCTCAAGGCGTTCGCGTACTTCACCGACCGCTACGAACTGCTCTGGTCCGACCGTGATCCACAGTTCACCGGCGCCACCTACACCGATCTCAACGCCCTGATGCCGGCGAAGCTGATCCTGTTGTGCATCGCGGTGTTCTGCGCGCTGGCGTTCTTCGCCGGGGCCTTCATGCGCAACCTGCAACTACCGGCCATCGCGCTGGTCCTGCTGGTCCTGTCCAGCATCCTGATCGGCGCCGCGTGGCCGGCCGTGTTGCAGCAGTTCTCGGTGAGCGGCAACGCCACCCAGAAGGAGGCCACCTCCATCCAGCGGGCGATCGCCGGCACCATGCAGGCCTACGGCCTGGCCGACAACGTGACCTACCAGAACTACGACCCGAGCAAGGCCAACCCGACCGCGACGCAGCTGCTCAGCGACACCGGCACCATCCCCAATGTGCGGGTGCTCGACCCGAACGTGCTCTCCTCGACCTTCACCCAGCAGCAGCACGCCAGCACCAACGTCTACGGCTTCCCCGACCAGCTCAACCTCGACCGCTACACGGTCAACGGGGTCACCCAGGACTACGTGGTCGGCGCGCGGGAGATCGACCCGGCCAACCTCAACTCCGCCCAGCAGAACTGGATCAGCGAGCACCTGATCTACACCCACGGCGACGGCTTCGTCGCGGCGCCGGCCGATGACGTCAACGCCAGCGGCTACCCCGAATACGACGTGAGCGACCTGGCCAACAACGGCCAGGGACCGATCCCGGTCAGCCAGCCGAGGATCTACTACGGCCTGCTCGCCGGCGCGGACGACTACGCCATCGTCGGCCAGCAGGTCAACGGCAAGTCGATGGAGTACGACACCAACAGCACCAACTACACCTACACCGGCTCCGGTGGGGTGTCGCTGTCCAACTGGTTCAACCGGCTGGCCTTCGCCACCTACTACGGCTCGCGCTACTTCCTGTTCAGCGGCGACATCGGCGCCAACTCGAAGATCATGTACAACCGGAACCCGGTCCAGCGGGTACAGCAGATCGCCCCGTGGCTGACCACTGACAGCGACCCGTACCCTGCCGTGGTCAACGACAGCGACGGCAAGAACCGGATCGCCTGGATCGTCGACTGCTACACCACGATGGCCAACTACCCCTACGCCCAGCACACCACCCTCAGCGGCCCGACCAACCCCTCGCTGTCGGGCAACGGCCAGCAGGTCGGCTACATCCGCAACTCGGTCAAGGCCGTGGTGGACGCCTACTCGGGCAAGGTCACGCTCTACTCGGTCGACAACTCCGACCCGGTACTCAAGGCGTGGGAGGGCGTGTTCCCCGGCGTCGTACAGCCGACCAGTGCCATCCCGACCGGCCTCAGTGACCACTTCCGCTACCCGCAGGACCTGTTCAACGTCCAGCGCAACCTGTTGGCCAACTACCACGTGACCAACACCCAGAACTTCTGGTCCAACGTCGGCTTCTGGAGCGTGCCGCCGGACCCGACCGAGAACCCGGACGGCACCATCAACACCTCGGTGACCGGGCCCAGCCAGAACGCGCCCAGCCAGCAGCCCTACTACGTGCTCGCCCAGGCGCCCGGCCAGAAACAGCCGACCTTCCAGCTGACCAGCTCACTGACCACGCTGGCCAGTCAGAACATGGCCGCCTGGATGTCTGTCTCCTCCGACCCCGGTAGCTACGGCAAGATCACCGTGCTGACGCTCCCCACCGGAACCCAGACCTCCGGGCCACTCCAAGTGCAGAACCAGTTCGAGGCGTCGCCGAAGTTCACCACGATCAAGACCTTCCTCAGCAACTCGACGGTGAAACCGTTGTACGGCAACCTGCTCACGTTGCCCGTAGCCGGAGGTCTGCTGTTCGTCGAACCGGTCTACACCGAACCGACCAACTCCGGCGGCTATCCACAGTTGGCCGAGGTGCTGACCGCGTTCAACGACAAGGTCGGCCTGGCGCCCACCCTCGACGACTCGGTGACCAACCTGTTCAGCTCGGCCGTCACCACACCGACCGGGCCAGGCCAGACGACCGGCAGTTCGCCACCGACGACGACCACCACCACCCCGCCGTCCAACAGCCAGGGGGCGACCACCCTGCCGGCCAGTGGCGGCACGGTCTCCCCGAGCCTGGACAAGGCGGTCGCGGACCTCTCCAAGGCCCTACAGGACATCGCCAACGCGCAGCAGAACAAGGACTTCGCCGCGCTCGGCAACGCCTACCAGGAACTACAGACCGCGACCGACGAGTTCAACCAGGCGAAGGCGGATATCAGCACGTCAACGACCTCGCCGTCGGCCCCGCCACCCTCGCCGACCCCGACCCACTGACGGCGGCCTGAGCCCGGCGGGCGCACCGATTTGCATGAAGCCGTCCCGAGTCGGTAGTGTTGCACTTACCGACGCGGGGTGGAGCAGCTCGGTAGCTCGCTGGGCTCATAACCCAGAGGTCGCAGGTTCGAATCCTGTCCCCGCTACAACTTGAGGACGCCTGTATCTGCGGAAATCGCAGATACAGGCGTTTTCGCTTTGTATCTGGGGGACGACCCCCAGACCCCCGCGCCAAGGGGCTCCGCCCCCTGGACCCCCGGTTCGGGCTCGGCTGCGCCGTCGCTCCGAACCCTTCCTCGGCTGCGCCATCGGGGGGCTCGGCTGCGCCATCGCGGTTTGCGACCTCGGCTGCGCCATCGGGGTTTGGGTGGGTTGGCGACCCTCGGCTCCGCCTTTGGGGGTTTGGGTTCCTTGCTAACGGGTCTGGTCTGCGCTTTTGTGGTTGGCGATCAAGAAGGGGAGGGGGGTGCACGGGCGTTGTCAGGGGTGTTGTAGAGTTGTACTTACCAACGCGGGGTGGAGCAGCTCGGTAGCTCGCTGGGCTCATAACCCAGAGGTCGCAGGTTCGAATCCTGTCCCCGCTACAAATGCTCCAAGGACAAGAGCCCTGTCTGCTCACGCAGACGGGGCTCTTTGTCATTCCGGAACGGCGCAGGTGTTCCGGAGTTCCTCCGGGTTGGTCGCGTCCGTCATGACCGGGGGAGTCAGACGGACGCGCGGGACAACCTTGTTGCGATTAATCGAGAGCGATACACGGTGACAACAACTGTCCGGTGTGGATTCGGGTTACTTCCAATGTGCCATCATGAACTTGGCGCAACCCGGCGAGCACACTCGCCCTTCTCCGACCATCGACCGGTGTCGCCGCAGTTTCTTTCCGCAAGCCTGGCATTCGTCCTTGCCGGGATGACCGCCGGTCACCCAGTGCCGCGCCCCGTGAACGGCTTTGTGCTCGGTGATTTTGGAGCCCCATGGCAGACGCATTGTTCCCCTCCGCAATCTCTCCAGGCAGGTGGTTCCGGCACCCGCTCGTGATGATGGTGAAGCGAAAAACCGTCCAGGTCGCTACCTCGGCGGAAAATGTACCGGTTCGCAGTAACCCATCGTCATTCGACCGTGGACTCATAACTGTGGGTAATGGGTGCCGTGTCGGCGGATTAGGCCAGTCGTGGCGAGATTGGTCCAAGATCGGCGTGTCGGGCCGCTGAAGGTAGGTGTGGGCAGCCTTGGCGTTGCGCCAGACGGCGTAACGATTTCGCCTTTATCGATCAGCCACAGTGGACAGATCTGGAGACCACTGTGGACAGCGCAACCCCCCGCGTGGCACCGTGGAACATGTGTCTGAGCTCAATGCAACGGCAGCAGCGCTTCTCGGCCTGCTGCACGAAGGCCCCCAGACAGGGGGCGACCTGGTCAGTGCCGCACGAGGGCGATTCGGTGCCTTTTTCAGTGTGACCCGCAGCCAGGTCTACCGAGAACTGCCAGCGCTGGCCGAGGCCGGCCTCGTTCGTCTTGGCAAGCAGGGACCGCGGTCCAGCCAGCAGTACGTGATCACCGCTGCCGGCAAGAAGGCCTTCAAGTCCTGGCTGGTCAGTGAACCGGGACCGGACCACCTGCGCAGTCCGCTGATTCTGCGGCTGGTTCACGCCGGATCGTTGACCGCCAAGCAGCGGGTCACCCTGGTGGACTCCGCCAAGGTCACCTACTCGGCTGGTCAGGATGCGGCGCGTAACGCGGCCAAGGAGGCGACCGACCCGTACGAGAAGGCAGTGGCCGAGTTCGCGGTGGCGCACGCCAAGGCGGTGCTGAAGCTGCTGGACGCGGTTCCGGTCAGTTGACGGGGGCGTGGCCTGACCCGGACGCCGGTCGACCGACCGGCATCCGGGCATGGCCCGCGCGGTTTCTCCGGGTCGTCAAGTAACGTTGTAGGACGTGGACCTGGATATCGCGGCGGAGCTCAAAGAACTGTCCAACACCCTCGGCAGCATCGAGGCGGTGATGGACCTTCCCGGCTTGCGCACGAGGATCGCGGCGCTGGACGAGGAGACCGCGCGACCTGATCTGTGGAACGACCAGGACAACGCGCAGAAGGTGACCAGTCAGCTCTCCCACCTGCAAGGTGAGCTGCGGCGGGTCACCGACCTGCGGCAACGCCTGGACGACGTCTCGGTGCTCTACGAACTGG
>CAJCJE010000645.1 GCA_903970565.1 Candidatus Melainabacteria bacterium
TGGCCGCCGGGGTGGCGCTGACCGGGACCGCGGCCTGGCTGATCGCGACCGCCGCCGGGCACCCGCCGATCCTCACCCTGACCGTGGCGATCGTCGCGGTGCGCGCCTTCGGGCTGGCCAAGGGCGTGCTGCGCTACGCGGAGCGGATGGTCTCGCACGACGCCGCCTTCCGCGCGGCCGGCGAACCGCGCGTCCGGCTCTGGGAAGCCCTGGTCGCCCTCGGCCCGGCCCACACCGCGCGCCTGCGCCGCGCCGACGGCCTCGCCCGCCTGGTCGACGACACCGACACCGTGCGCGACCTCATCCCGCGCGTCCTGCAACCACCCCTGGTCGCCCTGCTCGTCGGCGCCGCCGCGATCACCACCATCGCCCTGCTGCTGCCCTCCGCCGCCCTCGTGCTGACCCTGGCGCTGCTGCTCGCCGGCCTCGGCGGCTCGATCGCCGCGATCCGGCTGGCCCGCCGGGCCAGCACCGCGCTGGCGCGCGGTCGCCGCGAACTCGGTACCGCCGTCCTGGCCCTGATCGAGGGCGCGGGCGAACTGCTCGCCAACGGCTCCCACCAGCTGCGCCGCCGCGAACTCGCCGACTCCGACGCCCGGCTCGCCGCCCGCGCGCGCCGCCAGGCCTTCGGTGCCGGCGCGGCGGCCGGGATCAGCATCGCCGCCCTCGGCTTCGCCTCGCTGGTCGAGGTCTGGCTGGCCGGCTCGGCGGTCGCCGCCGGTCACCTCGCCGCCGCGCTGGCCCCGGTCCTCGCCCTGGTCCCGCTCGCCCTCGCCGAAACCGTGGACGGCCTCGGCCCGGCCGCCCAACGCCTGGACACCCTCCGCGAGGCACACGCCCGCATCACCGAGATCCAGGATCTCGCCGAGATCCAGACCCTCGTCGAGACTCGGGCCCTCCCCGAGGACCGGACTATCCCCGAGGGCCGGACTACCGTCGATGTGCCCGCCCGGTCGACCGAAGACGGCTCCGATGGCTCGATCGAGCTGGTCGACGTCGCGGTCCGCTGGCCGGGCGCGGCAACCCCGACGCTGCGCGGGGTGACCCTGCGCGTGCCGGCCGGTGCCAGGGTCGCCGTGCTCGGCCCGTCCGGGGCCGGCAAGTCGACGCTGTTGGCGCTGCTGCTCGGTTTCCTGCCGCCCGAACACGGCACGGTCCGCCGGCCGGCGCGGGTCAGCTGGTGCCCGCAGGAACCGCAACTGGTCTCCACCACGGTCCGGGAGAACCTCCGGATCGCCGACCCGGACGCGACCGACGAGACGCTGCGCGCCGCACTGGACCAGGCGGCCCTACCGGCCTGGCGCGATCGGCTGGACGTCCCGCTCGGCGCGGTCGGCGCCGCGGTGTCCGGCGGGGAGGGCACCCGGCTGGCACTGGCCAGAGCCCTGCTGCACGCCCGCCCCGGTGGCCTGGTGCTGCTCGACGAACCCACCGCGCACCTGGACCGGGCCAGCGCGGCCCAGGTACTGGACACCATCGCCACCGGACTGGCCGGCCACACCGTGCTGCATGTCACCCACGACCCGGCGCAGGCCGCCGAAGCCGATATCGTGCTGGAGGTCCGCGCAGGTCAGGTGCTTGTTCGCCGGTCGACTGGCAGCGCGCGGCCAACCCTGGCCGGCCTCCGCTGAAACGCTTCGGAGACGTAGTCTTGACACTGCTCATGGACCTCAACCTGGCCACCAGAACCCTCCAGGCGTCCACCGAGATCGCCACCGCGGCGCTGTCGGCGGAGGACCCGGATGCCGTGCTGCGCCTGGTGGTCCGCCGGGCCGCCGAACTCGCCGAGGCCGACCTCGGCCTGGTGATGGCACGCGGCCCGGACGACTCGGTCACCGTCGAGGCCGCGCACGGCGAACTGGGCGCCGTCGAGGAGAACCACCCGCTCGGCCTCGTGCTGTCGGCCCGTTCCTCGGCCGCCCGCGTCGCGCGCGGCGGGGTTCCGGTCGTCGTCGACGACTTCACCACCGATCCGCGCACCGCCCCGTTCGTGCCGAAGGCCCTGCGCGGCTACGGCCCGTTCGCCGCCGCCCCCTTCGGCACCCTGGAACGGCGCCTGGGCGCGCTGACCGTCTACCGGCGGCGCGGCTGCCCACCGTTCACCCCGGTGACGGTGGAAGTGCTCACCGCCTTCGCCACCCAGGCCGGTCTGGTGGTGATGCTCGCCGAGGGTTCCACCGCGCGGCAACGGGTCGCGGTGTACGAGGAACGCGAACGCATCGCCCGCGACCTGCACGACGTGATCATCCAGCGCCTGTTCGCCGCCGGTATGCAACTGGACCTGCTCGGCCGCCGGATGTCCCGCCGCCTGGCCCGCAAGGACGCCGGCCGCCTCGCCGACGCCGTCGACCAGATCGACGAGACCATCGCCGAGGTCCGGGCCACCGTCGGCGCGCTGCGCAACGCCGATCCGGTCGAACCGCACGCCACCGCCGAGTTCTTCCACTCGGTCCGCGCCGAGGTCGACATCGCCGCCGAACTGCTGGGTTTCCCGCCCGCCCTGGACCTTTCCGGCGATCCGAGCGCCGTCCCGGTCGCGGTGGCCGATCACGCGCGGGCCGCCCTGCGGGAGGCGCTGGCCAACGTGGTCCGCCATGCCGGCGCCAGCGCGGTCCTGGTCCGGGTGTGCGTGGCCGACCCGGCACTGACAATGTCCATTTCGGACGATGGCAGCGGCATTCCGCGCGGGGTCACCAAACGCGGCCTGCGCAACATCGCCGACCGGGCCACCGCCGTCGGCGGCGAGAGCACCGTGGCATCCTCGCCGAACACCGGCACGACCGTGACCTGGCGCGCCCCCATCTGACCGCGCCCGTGACGGGGAATGAGCAACCAGTGTTCAGCGGACAGGATCCTACGATCGGAAGCCGTGTCCGGACCGCTGGTGGTGACTGCGGGCTTCGCGTCTCGTGGAGTCACGGTTACTGGGCGTCCGGGAAATTCTGGACCGGCAACCAGGACGCTGCGGCCCTGGTTGGTGTGCCGAAACCGGCCTTGGTCGGTGAGCCCTACGACTGGGATGAACCTCCCCACCTCAACCGGGCCGAGTTGATGACCCTGGTGACCGATCAGGCGTGTTCGGCCACTGAGGCGTTGACGTCCGATGTGGACGTGCCCGACCAGTGGTGGACCGATCTCCGGGCCGCGCAGGACACCGGGGAATCGTGGGGCGTCACAATGGCCGGTTACGACGTGGCAACGCTCTACGTGCTGGCGCTCCGCGCCCCGGACACCGCCACAAAGCTTCACGACACGTTCGCCGACATTGTGGACAGTCCGGACGGCAGGCGCGCGCAACTCCTGGTGATCAGTCGTTACCCGCGGCGAGGGGACAACGCCGGCGAATTCATGGACTACGCCGATGACCTGCACCGTCACGCGAGGACGCTACTGGACAGTGCTGGGTAACGCCTATTTCGATCGGCGGGCGACCCAGGCCACGGCCTGGGTTCGCCGCTGCATTCCGA
>CAJCJE010000646.1 GCA_903970565.1 Candidatus Melainabacteria bacterium
CCCAGATCGTGCGCGACGACGGGGAGCCCTACCAGCGCGTCCATCCGCCGGTGACGCCGGAGCTGGAGGTGCACGAGCTGCCGATCGACGACAGCCGCAGCCGCGACGAGCAGGCCGATGCCTTCCTCAACGAGGTGGAGGCCGGTTCGCTGGCCAGCGGCGAACTGCCGCACCTGCGCGCGGTGCTCGGCCGGTTCGACGAGAAGGACGCGGTACTCGGCCTGGTCACCCACCACACCGCGAGCGACGGCTGGTCCCTGCACGTGATCATCCGTGACCTCGCCGCGTTCTACGCGACCCGCCGCGGCCTGGCCGCGCCGGACCTGCCGCAGACCCGGCAGTACCGGGAGTACGCCCTGTGGCAGCAGGAGGATCTGGCCACCCCGGCCGCGGACGCCTCGCGCCAGTACTGGCACGACAAGCTCTCCGGCGGCCTGATGCTGTCCATCGACTCCGACCGGCGGACCTCGCCGGAGGTGCCCAGCGTCTACTCGGTGCACCGTTTCCTCATCGACGAAGGGCTCTCCACCGACCTGCTGGTCTTCGCCCGCGCCATGCACTGCTCGCCGTTCATGGTGCTGCTGGCCGCGTTCAACCTGTTGCTGCACAAGCGGACCGGGCAGACCGACCTGGTCGTGCCGATCATCACCTCCGGACGGGGGGCGCCGGAGTTCCACGAGACGGTCGGCCCGTTCTTCAACATGGTGCCGCTGCGCACCAACGTCGCGGACTGCCGCAACTTCAGCGAACTGGTGCTGCGCACCCGCGCGACCAGCCTGGAGGCCTACGAGCACGAACTGCCCTTCAGCGAGATCGTCGGACAGGCGCCGGAGATCAACCGCACCTACGAGCGCGACGACAACGCGGTCTGCGCGATCCAGGTGGTGCAGTTCCCGACGATGACCGAGGCCGAGGTCGTCGGCGACATCGAATACCTGGAGGTACGGGAGCGCGCCAGCTCCTACCCCAAGACCTCCGACATCCCCAACGGCATCCTGTGGGCACTGGACATCCTGCCGGACAACCGGATCGCCGGCGTCATGCGCTTCAACCGACTTCAGTTCGACGAGTCCACGATGCACGAGATGGTCGAGGATTTCCGCACGGTTCTGCGTGGCGGGCTCACCGACCCCAACCGTCCCTTGTGGTCGATCTGATCCGATTCTCTGTCGACGAGGAGAACTTCCAGTGAGCACAGCAGACGAGGACTTCGACGTTGTGGTGATCGGCGGCGGCCCGGGGGGTTCGGCCACCGCCGGTCTGCTGGCCAAGCAGGGTCACACGGTGCTGGTCCTGGAACGGGAGAAGTTCCCCCGCTACCACGTCGGCGAATCCCTGATCACGGGCGCGCTGCCCACGCTTGATGATCTCGGTCTGCGCAAGCGCATGGACGACATGGGATTCACCAAGAAATACGGTGGCACCCTGTTGTGGGGCAAGAACCAGGGCACCTGGGGCTTCCGGTTCACCGAGTCCGCCCTCTACGAGTACTCCTACCAGGTGCGCCGCGCCGACTTCGACGCGCTGCTACTGGGCCGGGCGCGGGAGCTGGGCGCGACGGTGATCGAGGAGGCGACCGTCAAGGAGCCGGTGTTCGACGGCGACCGGGTGGTCGGCGTGACCTACACCGAGCGCGGCAGCAAGGACGTCAGGACGGTGACCGCCCGCTACGTGGTGGACGCCTCCGGCCAGAACCACCTGTTCGGCCGGCAGTTCGACCTCGTCCGCTGGCACGAGGACCTGCGCAACATCGCGACCTGGACCTACTTCCAGGGCTGCCGGCATTACGGCGGCACGAAGGCCGGCGACATCGTCTCGGAGAACCGGCCCTCCGGCTGGTTCTGGTTCATCCCGCTGGCCGACGGCACCACCAGCGTCGGTTACGTGACACCGCTGGAACAGCTGAAGTCCTCCGGCAAGGACATGGAGCAGCTCTTCCACGAGGAGTTGGCCAAGACCGAGGAGGTGCGCTGGCTGACCGAGCCCGCGCGCCGGGTGAGCGGCTTCCGCAGCATCCGCGACTGGTCCTACACCAGTGAGCGGTTCTACGGACCGGGCTGGGCCCTGGTCGGCGACGCCGCGGCCTTCGTCGACCCGTTGCTGTCCACCGGCGTGACCCTGGCCCTGCGGGGCGCCCGCGCGCTGGCCGACGTGATCCACGGGTCGCTGGCGGATGCCGAGGAGGAGGCGCCGCTGTTCGAGTCCTACGAGGCCAGTTATCGCGTCTTCCTCAGCTCCGTACTGGAGTTCGTGCGGTTCTTCTACGACCGCACGAAGCACAAGGAGGACTACTGGGACAAGGCGCAGCAGACCATCGACCCGCAGCGACTGCGGCCGAGGGAGATGGACTTCGCGACCATGCTGTCCGGGCTCACCGGTATCAACGACATCTTCTACCAGCGCCGGGCGGCATGACCCGATGGTGGATTTCGATGGAACGAACAGGAGTCGACGTGGCACACGATGACGGCGAGATCCCCGCCAGGAACGGGCACGGCCTGGTCTACCGCGGGGTCGCATACGACACGGGGTCCAACCACGAGACCGGCCAGGGGTCGATCTCGCGGACCGTGTGGAGCAACGAGTTGATGCGCAAGGAGATCGACCTGATCGCCGACGATCTCAACGCGAACTCGGTGACGATCTACGGCACCAGGTTCGACCGTCTCGAAGAGACGGTCGCCTACGCGGTCGAACGGGGCCTGCACATCTGGTTGCAGCCGCGCCTGATGGACGGCAAGCAGCACGAGGTGCTCGACCACCTCGCGCAGGCCGCCCGGTTGGCCGAGTCCTTCCGGGTGCAGGGTGCGGACATCGACCTGAGCGTCGGCTGCACGCACGCCATCCAGACCGCCGGCATCATGCCCGGCGAGTTCTACCACAACCGGATGGGCAACGCCTTCCCCGACGCCAACCACAACTTCCTCAAGCCGGTCGGTCCGATCGACCACGAGGACGTGACCAGGAAGCTCAACGACTTCCTCGGCCGGGCCGTACAGGTCGCGCGGGCCAACTTCAAGGGCGGCCTGACCTACTCCTCCGGCGAGTTCGAGAACGTCGACTGGACGCCGTTCGACTACGTTGGCGTCACGTACTACTACTACTACCAGCCGACCAGGGCCGACCACGTGCGCGTGCTCGACTCCTACCGCAAGTGGAACAAGCCGATCCTGATCTCCGAGTACGGCACGTTCACCTACGACGGTGGCGAGGAGAAGGGCCTGCTGGGCTTCGACATCGTCGACCGCAGCAAGGAGCCGCCGACGGTGTTCGACGGCTTCGTCCGGGACGAGGGGGCGCAGGCCGACTACCACCTGCGGATGCTGCGGCTGTTCGACGAGCTGGGTATCTACAGCGCCGCGGTGTGCGAGTTCGTCCACCCGACGCACCCGCACTCCGAGGACCCCCGCTACGACCTGGACGCGGCGAGCATGACGATCACCAAGTGCATCCGCGACGACTACTTCGACCACGGTACGACCTACCGGCTGGAGCCGAAGGAGTCCTTCAAGGCCATCGCGCGCTACTACGCCGCGGTGACCGAACGGGAGCAGCGCAAGGCGGCCTGACGCCCCGCGCCCGCACCCCGCACCGGCCCCGGACGGAGTTTCCGTCCGGGGCCGGCGCGTGTCCGGGGGACGGACCGTGGCGAGGCCGGCTCCCCACCGAGGCAGGCCCGGTGGGGAGGGTGGTCCCGGCTGAGGTCGGCCCAGCGGTGAGGTGGTGAAAACGGGGCCGGACATGCCGCTGCCCCGGATCGGGCGATCCGGGGCAGCGGGTCGGACGACGCTCAGGCGGCCAGTGACGGGCTGCCGGCCGAGGCGGTCGCGGTGAAGCTGATCGGCAGTTCGATCAGGCGGTGCACGAAGTAGCTCGGCTTCCAGGCCAGGCTCTCGTGCGGGATGGCCAGATCCAGGTCGCCCAGCCGGCGCAGCAGGGTCTCGAAGAAGACCTCGCCCTCCAGCCGGGCCAGCGGCGCGCCGAGGCAGAAGTGGATGCCGTGGCTGAAGGACAGGTGGCCGGGGTGGCGGGTGATGTCGAACTTCTCCGGCTGCGGGAACTCCCGCTCGTCGATGTTCGTGGCCGACAGCGAGATCGCCACGTGCTCGCCGGCCTTCACCTCGACGTCGCCAATGGTGATCGGCTGGGCGGCGAAGTGGTAGGACACGGTGACCACCGGCGGGTCGACTCGCAGCATTTCCTCGACGGCCCGGCCGAGGTGGTCGGGGTTGGCACGCAGGAAGGCCAGC
>CAJCJE010000647.1 GCA_903970565.1 Candidatus Melainabacteria bacterium
ATGCCCAACAGCGGCACCTCGCCCAGCGGTGCCGGCGAACTCGGCGTCGCACCGGCGATGGCGGCCGTCGCCTGCGCGTATGCCAGGGCCACCGGCACCCTGCCGACCTCGTTCCCGATCAACCACGCCGGCGCGCTCGGATTCACCCCGTACCCGCTGACCCCGTCCACGCCGCAGTCCCCGACCGACGGTCTCGACTACGCCTACTGACCCCGGCCGGCTTCGCTGCCCGCGCCGACCCCTCACTTCCAGGAGTCATTCCGTGACCAACTACTCCTTCATTCTCAACGGCACCTCGGTCACCGTCGATGTCGACGACAACGTCCGGCTGCTGTGGGTGCTACGCGACGTGCTCGGCGTCACCGGCCCGAAGTACGGCTGTGGCCTCGACGTCTGCAAGGCGTGTACCTGCCACATCAACGGCCAGGCCTTCAACCCCTGCTCGGTCACGGTGTCGGAGATCAAATCGACCGACGAGATCACCACGATCGAGGGCCTGGCGGGTACCGTCGACGCGGACCTGCATCCGATGCAGCAGGCCTGGCTGGACGGTGACGTGGCCCAGTGCGGCTACTGCCAGCCCGGCCAGATCATGGCCGCCGTCGCGACGGTCAACAAGGTGAAGTCCGAGGGGCGGACCATCATCACCGACGACGACCTCGACGGCATTCGCAACATCTGCCGCTGCGGCACCTATGTCCGGATTCGCGCGGCGATCAGGGCGGCCGCCGAAAACATGATGTGATCCCACGAGGGGCCGGCACAATCCTGGTCCGTCGGCGGCACCAGGTGCTCGCGGTCGCTGCGACTGGTTGAGTATGCGGGTGGACCTTGAAACCGTGGTTGCGCAGCTGTACGGGTCGGCTCGGGACGAGTTCATCCCGCGCCGTGACGACCTGGCCAAACAGGCCCGTTCAGCCGGCGACCGCGACCTGGCCGCGCAGATCACCGCCCTGCGCAAGCCGACCGTTGCCGCCTGGCTGATCAACCAGGTCAGCCTGGAGTACCCCGACGACATCGGCCGGCTCGCCGAACTCGGCGAGCAACTGCGCCGAGCGCACCAGGAGTTGGCCGGCGGCCGGCTGCGCGAGTTGTCCCGGCAGCGCAACGAACTGCTGCGCGTCCTCGACGACCGCACCCTCCGGGTCGCGCGACGCGCGAAGGCCGCCGTCACCGACCAGGTCGCCGAGCAGACCCGCGAGGCATTCACCGTGGCGCTGTCGGATGCCGAAGCGCTGGCGACGGTCCGCGCCGGTCGGCTGGCCACCGTACCGACCGCGCCCGCCGACGCCGGCTGGCCGGACTTGCCGACCGGCCCCGCGAATCCGAAGAAGCCGGCCAAGCGCGGCAGCGCCGGTCAGCACGACCAGTCCGACGAACGCGGCCGGACCGAGCCGAAGCAACGGCCGCCGGTTGCCCGGCCGCCGGCCGCTCGTCACCAGCCAGAACGCATCAAGCCCGAACGCGCAAAAGCCGAACACACCAAGTCCGAACGCCCAAAGGCCGGACACATCGAGGCGGAACGCGCCAAGGCGGAACGCGCCAAGGCTGAGCGAACCAAAGTCGAGCGGACCAAGGCCGAACATGAGGCCGAACTCGCCGAAGCGACCCGCGCCGAGGCCGAGCGCGACCTGACCGCCGCCCGGCAGACCGCCGAACAGGCCGAAGTCGAGCTTGCGGAAGCGAGGGAACGGGTGGAACGCGCACGAGCCGAGCAACGCGCCGCCAAACTTGCCGCCTCGGCCGCCGCGCAGGCCTTCGCCTCGGCCGACCGCAATGCCGCCGCCGCGCGCCGCGCCGTTGCCGCGCTGGACAAGCCGCCGCGCTGACCGATGCCCCGCTCGACGAGCAGCTCAGGCCCTTTGCCTGGACCGGTTCGTCGGCAGCCTGACCGACTTCCGCCTCAGACGGTGGGTGGGGTGAGGGCGACGACGGCCTCGCTGGTGGGGACCAGGAAGGTCAGGGTCTCCTGGAGGTACAGCTCCACGCCGGTGCTGTCATGGCTGAGGTAGCCGATCGAGACGTCCTGGCCGATGTGCAGGTCGAAGTCGCCGCCCCTGGTGGTCAGCACGAACGCGCCGCTGATTGCCGGGGCCCAGACGATCTCCCCGTTGACGATCCGCGCAAGCTGTTCGATCACCGGGTAGCCGTGGTCGCGGGTCTCGCTGACCAGGGTGTAGGCGTCCGCGCTGAGCACTGCCGCGTAGGGGCCGTTCACGCCGGCCCGGCGCAACTGGCTCAGCGCGGTGGCGAACGCCTCCGGGTAGTCGCGGACATCCGCCGGCAGCGCGATGGCCGGGTTGCTCGAACTGGCCCGGATACCATCGATACCGGCCGCCGGGTAGCCCTCGAACACGGCCCGGTCCTCGGCGAACGCCAGCTGACCGGCGGCGTCCTTGACCGGCTGCCAGTCGGAGTCCTGGGCACCGCGCTCCACGTCGTCGATGGCCTCGCGGTCCAGCCGGAACGGCACCCGCAGCTCCACCAGCGGGCGCACCTCCCGCTGCCGGGCCTGCACGCCCTCGTGCGGTGCGTCGATGGTGTGCACGTGCCCGGTGCCGACCGAGGACAGTTCGCTGCCGCCCGGTCCGTGCAGATCGACCACGCGCCGGCCGGCGAGGTGGCGCTTGATGGTGCGGGTGGCCTCCTCCTCGATCTGCGCCCAGGCGGCGTCGGAGATCGGGGCGAGTTCGCGGTGCAGATTGTTCATGATGCAGCGATCCCTCTCAGGCTGCCGATGTTCAGCGATCCGGTGGTGGGCGAAGCGATGTCGGGTGCCTCGGCCGGGGCCGAAGGCTTGGCGGCCGGTCCTGGTGCGTCGGCAAGACTTTCCAGCATCGGCGCGGACGGCACGAAGAAGAGGTTGCCGGTGACCGCGGTACTGAAGTCCAGCAGCCGGTCGTAGTTGCCGAGCGGGTCGCCGAGGAACATGTTCTCCAGCATCCGCTCGATGGTGCTGGCCGCGCGGGCGTAGCCGATGAAGTAGGTGCCGTACTCGCCACGGGACGGGTTGCCGAAGGGCATGTTGTCCCGCAGGATCTCCAGCTTCTCGCCGTTCTCCTCGATCGAGGTCAGCACGTTGTGCGCGTAGCTGGGTTTGACCGCGTCGTCGAGTTCGATGTCGTTGAGCTTCTGCCGCCCGACGATGCGCTCCTGGTCCTCAGTGGACAGTTTGTTCCAGCCGGCCAGGTCGTGCAGGTACTTCTGCACGATCACGTAACTGCCACCGGCGAAGTCCGGGTCCTCCTCGCCGATGACGGTCGCCGCGACCGCGTCCGCGCCGGCCGGGTTCTCGGTGCCGTCCACGAAACCGATCAGGTCGCGGTCGTCGAAGTAGCGGAAACCGTGTACCTCGTCGGCGGGGGAGACCACGTCGCCGAGGCGCGTCGTCAGCTGGGTCGCCAGTTCGAAGCACAGGTCCATCCGGGTGGCCCTGAGATGGAACAGCAGATCACCGGGGGTGGCGACGGCGTGCCGGTTGCCGGCGTGGAATTCGCGGAACGGGTGCAGGTGGGCCGGTCGCGGACCGTCGGTCAACCGCGACCAGGCCTGCGCGCCGAAACCCATGACGCAGCTGAGATTGGCCTCGATATCGCGGAATCCGACCGCGCGGACCAGACCGGCGAGGTTCGCGCCGAGCGCTCGAACGGCCGCGACGGCATCGGCACCGGGGTTGATGGTGAAGACCAGGAAGATCGCGTTTCGGGTCAACCCGCCGGCCACAGCCTGCGACTCCGGCACGGGCTGCTGGGCCGCACTGCTGGTCATCAGCCTGCTCCACGGTGTCAAGACGCCGGTCGGCGCGGATGATCGTGACGTTATCAGGCAACCACGACAACAGCAGACCGGACACCGACCGATTCGCGCCGACCGGCATCCGGGCCGCCGACGGCCGCCCAGTAGGCCACTCAGCGGTCGGTTCAGTACTCGGCGACCTCGACGTTGCCGGCGGCGATCTCCGCGACCTCCTCCGACAGCGGCTTCTCCCGCATCACGACGGACAGCGGTACGAGCATCAGGGAACCGGCAGCAGCATGATCCCGCGATGGGTGGGCGTTGGCTGGTCGAGGTCCTCCTCGACTTTGGTACGGGGTTTCGTCATGGCCGTTGTCCTGGCTGGAGGTGGCTGAGGTCGACCGGTTCACGGCGACGAATAAAATAATTCGCATACTTTTTCTAATCAACTTCGTTCAGGTGTGAGTAGCTGAAGTAACAGAACTGACTAACGAGGAGACCGTTCTCGCTGCCACCCCCGTCGCTGGTGATCTGCCAGCTGCGATCGCGACCCGGGACCTGTCGACCGGTGCGATCCCGACCCAGGACCGGGCTGCGGCTGATCCGAGCCGGCGAGGGGCATCCCGGCGATCTTCTCGGCCGACCGTGATCCGGCCGCGTCCCGACCACCCCGACGAGGTCGAACTCGACGGCATTTATCCCGTGTTCAATCTCGCCCGACCGGTGTTTGCTGGATACAGTTCTCCTGAGCGCAGTGGGGGCGCAGGGTCGTGATCAGCACTGTTCGGGCTCAAGGCGGTAAGTCCGGAAACCTGGTTCGTACCCACGGTGACGACTCCGGTGCCCAGCGTGTCAGTTTTGGTAATAGCATGTGTTCGACAGTCCGAACGCAGGCACAGCTGACCAGTGCTTCGACGAGAGGCGCGGATGGACACGCGGCAAGTCCGACGAGCAGTTGGTGGCTGGTGGCTGGGCTATGTGACGGCTGGTGTCCTCGTCATCGCCGCCTACTACCTCGCGGC
>CAJCJE010000648.1 GCA_903970565.1 Candidatus Melainabacteria bacterium
CGGCGGCGCTGAGCACCACGGCAGCCGCCGTAGTGCGGATCACGGTGGTTCGCACGGTCGCGTTCCCTTTCCTTTTTCAGTCGGCACGAGCCTTCTCAGCCGACGTGGCGCCAGCAGGTCGCCGACGTTGATCCTCTCCTACCGAGTCGATCCTCCGGTAGGAGAGGAGTGGTCGGGCCGGCCCGGCGTTTTACGACAGTGTCCCGGTGCGTGTCGAGCCGGTGTCACCCACCCACGAGACGCGCCCAAGCGTAGGACCAGCGCGTCGAGGGCCGGTGGCGTACTACCCGGAGTGTCCGAAGTGCCCGTCCGGCCGACCCGCCGACGGACCGCACGATCACCGGTGACGGAGGTCACTTTCGGGCTTCGGCTGGTCAGAGCCCTCGGCGCGCATCCGGCCCTGCTCGGCCGGCAGGAAGGTCGCGGTCTACGATCCGATGCGTGCATGTGGCTGGGACGACCACTTTCCACTGTGGTCATCACCTCCACTGCCGGGACAGGTCCACAAGGTCAGTGCAGGAGGCACCGTGACGGCCGTTGTGCCCAAGCCGATCGTTACCCGCCCGTATCCGGCGCGCCAGCCGGTCAAGGGTTCCTACCTGCTGAAGATGTTCCACACCACCGACCCCAAGATGCTCGGCATCATGTACCTCACCACGTCGTTCGGGTTCTTCCTGGTCGGCGGCGTGATGGCACTGCTGATGCGTACCGAGCTCGCGCGGCCGGGGTTGCAGTTCCTCTCGCAGGAGCAGTACAACCAGCTGTTCACCATGCACGGCACGATCATGTTGCTGCTGTATGCGACGCCGATCCTGTTCGGGTTCGCCAACTACATCCTGCCGCTACAGATCGGCGCCCCGGATGTGGCGTTCCCGCGCCTGAACGCCTTCTCCTACTGGGCGTACCTGTTCGGCGGGCTGATCGTGCTGTCCGGCTTCCTCACCCCCGGTGGCGCCGCGGACTTCGGCTGGTTCGCCTACACGCCACTGTCCGACGCGATCCACTCGCCGGGTGTCGGTGGCGACCTGTGGATCACCGGCCTGATCATCTCCGGCCTCGGCACGATCCTCGGTGGCGTGAATATGGCCACCACCGTGATCTGCCTGCGTGCGCCGGGCATGACCCTGTTCCGGATGCCGATCTTCACCTGGAACATCCTGGTCACCAGCGTGTTGATCCTGCTGGCCTTCCCGATCCTGACCGCCGCGCTGTTCGGCCTGCTGGCCGACCGGCACCTCGGCGCGCACATCTTCGACCCGGCCAACGGCGGCGTCATCCTCTGGCAGCACCTGTTCTGGTTCTTCGGCCACCCCGAGGTCTACATCGTCGCGCTGCCCTTCTTCGGCATCGTCTCGGAGATCTTCCCGGTCTTCTCCCGCAAGCCGCTGTTCGGCTATCGCGGTCTGATCTACGCGACCCTGGCGATCGGTGCGCTGTCCATCGCGGTGTGGGCGCACCACATGTACGCCACCGGCGCGGTGCTGCTGCCGTTCTTCTCCGCGATGACCTTCCTGATCGCCATCCCGACCGGCGTGAAGTTCTTCAACTGGATCGGCACGATGTGGAAGGGGCAGTTGACCTTCGAGTCACCGATGTTGTTCTCGGTGGGCTTCCTGGTCACCTTCCTGTTCGGTGGTCTGACCGGTGTGCTGCTCGCGGCGCCGGCCATCGATTTCCACGTGTCCGATACGTACTTCGTGGTGGCGCACTTCCACTACGTGCTGTTCGGCACGATCGTGTTCGCCACCTATGCCGGTATCTACTTCTGGTTCCCGAAGATGACCGGCCGAATGCTCAACGAACCACTGGGCAAGCTGCACTTCTGGACCACGTTCATCGGCTTCCACCTGACCTTCCTGGTCCAGCACTGGCTGGGCGCGGAGGGGATGCCCCGCCGGTACGCGGACTACCTGCCCAGCGACGGGTTCACCACGCTGAACACGGTTTCCACCATCGGGTCCTACGTGCTCGGCGCGTCGGTGCTGCCGTTCATCTACAACGTGTTCAAGTCCTACCGCTACGGCGAGGTCGTCGAGGTCGACGACCCGTGGGGCTACGGCAACTCGCTGGAGTGGGCGACCTCCTGCCCGCCGCCTCGGCACAACTTCACCGAGATGCCGCGCATCCGGTCCGAGCGGCCCGCGTTCGAACTGCACTATCCGCACATGGTCGAGCGATTGCGGTTGGAAGCCGAGGCGTTCCCCGGTAAGAAACACCGTGAGGAACTGAAGGTTCCGGCCGGTGTCGGGAATCTCTCGTCCAAGGGCGAGGATTCCGACAAGCGCTGAGAAGATCGACACGGCACCGGGGCCACCCGCACAGGGCCCCGGTGCCGTCGTCTGTACCGGGGCTTGCCCTGGTCGCAGTGCGAGTCGCTGGTCGTGTTTCGAGGGGAGCGAGAAATGACCGCAACACCCGTCCTGATCACCGTGACCGGCCCGGACAAACCAGGGGTGTCCTCGGTGCTGTTCGCCGCGCTGGCCGTGAGCAACGCGGACATGCTCGACGTCGAGCAGGTCGTCATCCACGGCAGGCTCGTGCTCGGCGTACTGGTGGAGACGCGGACCGACCCGGAGAGCTTGCAGGAGGCCGTCGAACAGGCAATGGCCAGCGTCGCCATGCAGGTCGACGTGGAGATCGGCAACCAGATCAGCACCGGATCGCCCGACGAGGTCAACTCCACGCACGTGTTGGTGGTACTCGGCCATCCGGTGACCGCGAAGGGCTTCACCAGGGTCGCCCGGCGGTTGGCCAAGCTCAACGCGAACATCGACGCGATCACCCGCATTGCCGACTATCCGGTCACCGGCCTGGAACTGCGGGTGTCCGTGGCCGACGACAGCGCCGAGGCCGACGAGCGGTTGCGCTCGGTGCTTTCGGAGGCCGCCGCGCAGTTCGGCCTGGACATCGCGATCGAACGGGCCGGGCTGGCCCGCCGCGCGAAGCGGCTGATCGTCTTCGACGTGGACTCGACCCTGGTCCAGGGCGAGGTCATCGAGATGCTGGCCGAGAAGGCCGGGCGCGGCGAGGAGGTCCGTGCGGTGACCGAGGCCGCGATGCGCGGCGAACTGGACTTCGCCGAGTCGCTGCGCCGCCGGGTGTCGGCGCTGGCCGGGCTGCCCGTCTCGGTGATCCAGGAGGTCGCCGACGAACTCGTGCTCACGCCGGGGGCGCGGACCACGATCCGCACCCTCAAACGGCTGGGGTTCCGCTGCGGGGTGGTTTCCGGCGGGTTCACCCAGATCGTGAGCAGGTTGGCCGAGGATCTCGGGCTGGACTTCTGCGCCGCCAACGAACTGGAGATCGTGGACGGCACCCTGACCGGCCGGGTGCTCGGCGAGATCGTGGACCGGGCCGGCAAGGCGACCGCGTTGACCCGGTTCGCGCAGGCCAGCGGCATCCCACTGGCCCAGTGCGTCGCGGTCGGCGACGGCGCCAACGACATCGACATGCTCACCGCGGCCGGCCTCGGCATCGCGTTCAACGCCAAACCGGCGCTGCGCGAGGTCGCCGACACCGCGCTGTCCCAACCGTTCCTGGACCCGGTGCTGTTCATCCTCGGCGTGACCCGCGCCGAGGTCGAGGCCGCCGACGCCGCGGACGGCCTGGACTCCTCCCGGACATGACGACCGCGCACGGGCATCCCGTCCTCGCCCCGCTGGCCGCCCGCTACGCGGACTGGCTGGCCCTGCCCGGCTCCGCCACCGTCGACACCTCGGATGAGGACCCCGACCAGGTCAGGGCGATGCCGGTCGTCCTGCGCATCGAGAAGGCCGACCCGCCCGACCGGACCGCGCTGCTGGAGGCCGCCGCTGCCGCCGCCATCGCCGTCTGCCTGGACGAACGGGCCGAGCCCGACGGTCCCTGGCACCCCGACCTGCGCGCCTGGACCGAGGGCCGCATCCGCAAGGTCGCTCGCCGGGCCCGTGGCGCGCACTGGCTGGCCGCGCAGGAGTTTCCCGGCCGCACCGTCACCGTCGACGGCGCGGCCGTCCGCGCGCTGGTGCCGGGCCTGGTGACCGAGACCCCGAAGGAGATCAGCCGGTTGCAGATCTCCGGCAGCGACCTCCCGATCTCCCCGGCCGCGCCACCGCCGCCCGGCCGCCCCGTCCTCTGGCTCAACCCGAACGTCCCGATGACCGCCGGCAAGGCCGCCGCCCAGGTCGGCCACGGCACCATGCTGCTGGCCGCCCTGCTCGCCGGCTCGGGTCGCGCCGACCAACTCGCCGCGTGGGCGGCGACGGAGTTCCGTTGCGCGGTCCGGATCGCCGGGAAAACCGCCTGGTCGATGCTGTGCCCAGGCGAGGACCCTGCGCTGACCTGGCGGCGCCGCGGCGTGATCGCCGTCCGCGACGCCGGCTTCACCGAGGTCGCTCCGGGCACGGTCACCGTCCTCGCCCAGTGGCCGCCGGACTGACCGCAGGCGCCCGCGCCGCGTGATCGGCGCACTGCGGCGGTGATCATCCGATGTCAGACTGTGTGCCGGTTCATGTCCGGTGGACAGAAAGCACACAGCCCATTGCAGTCGGGTCGCTCCGCTGGGTAATTTCTGTGTCGGGGTTCGGGGTTGACAACGTTGTCAACAGCCGTTGCTCCGCCACCGGACGATATGTCGCTTTGGTTGATCCAGACGTTGATACCGGAGTTGTGACCGAAAGGGTGGCCGCACATGGATCTCGGGAGCGGACTGCGACGTCCGATCTCACGTCGAA
>CAJCJE010000649.1 GCA_903970565.1 Candidatus Melainabacteria bacterium
CGGTGGTGCATGCCGGCCCCCACCGGCCGGGTCTGCCGGTGGTCGGCATCGACGATCGGGCCGCCGCGCGCGCCATCGGCCGGTGCGCGTTCCTCGGCGCCGAGCGTCCCGCCGTGCTCAGCTTCCCGCTCGACCGGGACCGGGACCGCCAACTGCGCCACGGGCCGGTCCCGGCCACCGCGACCTTCCCGGTGACCCGGCAGCGCTGGCTGGGATTCACCGACGCCCTGGTCGATCTCGGTGGTTCGCCGGAGCACCTGCGGGTCGCGGTGTGCCCACACAACAGCGCGGCGCACGGCGAGGCGTTCGCCCGCGAACTGCTCAACTCCCCGGCCCCGCCCGACGCGATCGCCGCGATGAGCGACGAACTCGCCCTCGGCGCGCTGCGCGTCGCCGAGGAGGCCGGACTGGCCGTCCCCACCGCGCTGGCGGTCACCGGCTGGGATGACACCGACGCCGCGGCGCCGGCCGGCCTGACCACCCTGGCCCAGTCCCTGCGTGACCAGGGCAGCCGCTGCGCCCACCTCGCGCTCGGCCACCCCGAGCCCGCTCCGGTGGAGCAGTCGCGGTGGCAGGTGGTCCACCGCCGCTCCACCCGGACCGCGCCGTCCCCCTGACCCGGACGGTGCTGACGACCCGGCCGCGGGATTGCGCCCGGTCCGTTATTCCTGCCGACGCACCGCGCCGACGATGATCGGTACGCTGGTTCTTCCAGCGGGCTGTTGGTATCGGAAACAATGGTCTCCGATGCCCGCGTCCCACCGATTTCGTCGAAACTGGGGGTCGAATGGCGCTGGATTCGCAGATCGGGCTCGTCGGCAGGGACGACACGGCCGCGCTGATCGAACTGCTGATGAAGGGCCGGCCGAGGCGGCCAATGCCGGTCATTGTCGCCTTCGGCGCGGGCGGCAGCGGGAAAACCGCGCTGCTGGACCACGTGCAACGACGCTATCGGGAAATGCCGATCGCCAGGGTCAACCTCGACGAGGCCGGATCGCTGCGCTGCGAGGACATCCTGGCCGCCGTCTTCGACGACCTGCGTTCGTTCACCCATCCGGAATTCGATCGAATTCGGTTGCCGCGCTACGCCTTCGCCCGGTTGGCGATGATGTGCCAGACACCGGCCCCGGAGGACGGCGACCCCTATGAGTCGACCCGTCAGTTGCTGGCCCGCCGCCCCGGCGGCCTGCCGCCCGCCGCGCAGTCCTTCGCCGAGGTGGCCGGCCTCATCCCGGCCCAGCACTGGTTGGGCCCGCTGCTGCGCCCGCTGCGCGGCTGGCTGGCCACGCTCGGCGTGCTCGCCCCGGCCTGGCTGCGCTGGCTGCTGCTCGGCCGCCACCTCGCCACCGCGTTGAACTGGTTCGAACACACCGCGTCCAGGGAGAACCTGCTCGACCGGCCACCGGGCAGCCGGGTCGACGCGGTGTTCGTCCGGCTGCGGCGGCTGATGCACGGCAGCGAACCGGAAGACCGGGAACGGGTCGACCGGCTGCTGGTTGCCGCGTTCGTGGCCGACCTCGCCGAGAACTTTCGCGGCCGGCGCCGGCGCAGGGCCACCAGCGTGCTGCTGCTGGACGGCGCGGACCTGCTGGAACCGTTCGAGTACAGCATGTTCCAGTCCAGTCGCGGTATTTTCCCCTCCCCGGAAACGGATTTTCTGCGCCTGCTCGCCGAGGAACGGCTCGCCGAGCCGAACGTGCCGCTGCTGGTGATCGCCACCAAACAGTCCTCACCCGACCTCGCCGAGATCGAGCCACCGGTGAAACTGGTGGCCGCCAACGGATTCGAGCCGACCGCGAACGAGATCGCCGCCGCCTGCTACGAGACCTGGCTGCACCGGTTCACCGGAGCCCGTTCGGCCGGCAATATGTTCTTCCCGGTTCGGCTGCGGCCCTTCACCCTGGCCCAGACCGAACAGTTCGTCGTCGAGTGGAACCGGCGCCAGGGCAGCACCGGCGCGTCCCGGATTCTGTTGGCGGAACTGCACGAGGTCACCAAGGGACACCCGCTCGCGGTCCGGCTGGCGATCGAGGCGATCGGTATCGACTACCAGCACACGATGGTGCAGCCCTCGGTACGCAGCGTCCTCGGCCAGCGGCTGCCCGGCTGGGACTCGGCCGGCGACCCGAACCGGGAGATCGGCGAGTACGTGCTGTCCCGCTTCCTGCAACGGTTCCGGGTGGGCGAGCAGGTGCAGGAACGGCAGAAGACCAAGGCGGTGCTGGCCAGGCTCGCCGCGCCGCAGCTGATCGACCTACAGACGATCCGGCTGCTCGCCCCCGAACTCGACCCGCTGGACACCTTTCTGCGGCTGCGGCACTACAGCTTCGCCGAACTCTTCGAACGCGACAACGACCGCTACCTGACCCTGCACCCGCTGCTGAAGGACCTGCTCGCCAGGGAACTGCTGCGCGAACCGGTCCCCGGCCTGCCCTCCTACCAGGAGGTGCACGAACTGCTGCGGCAGCGCTACCACGCCGACCGCAACCGCGCCGCCGAGCTGTACCACACCCTCGCCCTCGGCGATGTCGGCACGGTCGCCACCCGGTTGCGCCAGGAGATCCAGGCCGGCCGCGCCGGGTGGCCGGCGATGCTCGAACAGATCGCCGAGGCGCCCACCCCGGACCGGGTCGTGCCCTACCGGCTGGGCAGGCTGCGCAGCCGGTTCGGCGCCACCGTGCGGCGCACCGAGGCCGGGGTGGTGCGGGACCTGGTCCAGGACGTCTGGCGCCTGCGCTCCGCGACCAGCACCGCGCCGCACTCGGCCGAGGAGTTCGAACGGATCGCCAAGGACTACCTGGAGGTCGGCGAACTGATCACCGCCGAGGGCGACACCACCGCGCTGGACGAACGCGACAACTATCAGCGACTGGCCGAAACCGAGGCTGAAGGGGCGCAGCCGCGCAACGCCGAACCGCTACCGGGCTACTGCGCCGCCGAAGAGAAGTTCCCGTACCCGAACGTGCTGTTCAAGCGGCGCACCGTACACCGCTTCGCGCTGGCCGTGGTGCTGTTGTTGCTCGCCGGGTACGTCACGACGTTCGTGTTGGCGCACAACGACAACTGCATCTCCGGCAATCCGTTCGACGCGATCAGCCTCGGCCGCTCGGTGCTCGACCCGAGCCTGACCCTGAGCAAGACCTCGACCGGCGAGTGCGTCGGCGTCACCGACAACGTCGGTAACTTCGCCTACGCCGACGGTGACTCGACCGATACCACCGAGGTGGCCGAGGCCTCCGAGATCGCCGAGCTGAGCACGCTGATCTACCAGCAGAACCAACAGGTCCTCGCCCAGTACGGGAATCCCGGCGGGGTGCCCTATGTGACCATCGTGGTGGCCACCATGCTCAGCTCCGCCAACCAGCAGCCGTTCCTGGATCTCTCGGTCGGTGTCAACGAACTGCGCGGGGCGTTTCTGGCGCAGCAGAAATGGAATCAGCTCGACACCCCGGAACGGCGCCCCGATTTCATGGTGCGCCTCCTGCTGGCCAACTTCGGCGGGGATTCCGTCTATGCCTCACAGGCCGCCACCCAGATCCAGCAGCTCGCCGAGAAGGACTCGACCGTGCTCGCGGTGACCGGGATGGGCCAGACCCGCGAGCAGACCGTCAGCGCGGCGACCGTGCTGGGCACCGCGGCCGGAGGCTGGGCCGGTATTCCGGTGATCGCCTCCGCACCCAGCGGCAATGCCCTGGCCGGCAAGGACTACGTCTTCCTCACCGCCGCGACCAATGACCGACAGGCCGATGTCGGCACCGCGTTCGTACGCAGCCAGTTCCCCAACCGCAAGCTCTACATCGTTTACGACTCCAATGACCTGTACTCCAGTGACCTCTATTCCAGTTATGCCCAATCGCTGGCCGACGCCGGGATGCCGAAGGCCATCCCGGAGATCTACGACGCCAACTCCAGTGATACCCAGGAGTCGCTCAACGTCATCATCGGCGACATCTGCGGGCACGGCAGCGCCGGTTCGCAGACCCCGCTGATCCTCTACGCGGGCCGCGCCAACGAGTTGCCCACCCTGATGGATCTGTTGCATGACAACAGCTGTGACCAGCACATCGTGGTGGTCGGCGACGATGACCTCACCCAGACCGAGACCGACAACTACACCGATCTGGCCAGCATCGCCAACTTCGTCAACAACAGGCTGTACTTCACCTCCTTCGGCCCGACCCAGCAGGGCTGGCAACAGATCCTGACCAAGAGCACCTTCTCCCGCAACCAGAAAGCGCAGGAACTGAACGCCGAGACGCAGTTCTTCAACGCTTACCAGGCCGAGGCCGCGCAACAGCAGAAAATCGGCGGCGACGCCTATCGGACCCTGCCCAACGGGCACATCATGCTCGCCTACGACGCGGTGACCCTGGCGCTGAACTCGATTCGGCGGATCGGCGTGAAGACTGGACTGCCGAGCCGAAACCAGGTCTACGACGCGCTGCGCGAGACCACCGGGCCGCTCGCCTACGCCGGTGCCAGTGGGCCCATCGACTTCGGCGCGGTCGATCCCTCCCTACCCAACAAGGGCGGCTACGACACGAGCAAACTGGTCGTCGTGCAGCAGGTACGCCAGGAC
>CAJCJE010000650.1 GCA_903970565.1 Candidatus Melainabacteria bacterium
CCGGCGCGACCGCCGCCAGTCGACGATGTGGATACGTCGAATATTCAGCTATACGGTCGAATGCGGTCGTCGCCGGCCGGGTCGTTCACTTCTGTTCGGGCAGGGCGTTGGTGGCGATCACCTGGCTGAACCAGGTTGCGCTGTCCTTGCGCCAACGGCGCTGGGTGGCGAAGTCGACGAACACGATCCCGAACCGGCGCGAGTATCCGTAGGACCACTCGAAGTTGTCCAGCAACGACCAGACGAAATAGCCGCGTACGTCGACGCCATCGGTGATTGCCCTGCGTACCTCGGTGAGATGGCTGCGCAGGTAGTCGATTCGCTCGGTGTCCCGGATGCGGCCGGTCGGGTCGAGGTAGTCGTCGTAGGCGGCGCCGTTCTCCGCGACCATCAGCGGCAGGTCCGGATATTCGCGGCTGATCCTGGCGAGCACGTCGTAGAGGCCGGTCGCGTCGACCGCCCACTGCATCATCGTGAGTTCGCCGGGCGGTTGCAGGAAGTCGACGTCGTCCGCGCCGACCCAGGGAGACGCGCTGGTCGCGCCGTGCCCGTCCTGGCGTACCGCCGGGCTGTTCCCGTCGCGCGCGGCGACCAGCGTCGGCGTGTAGTAATTGACGCCGAGGGCGTCGATCGGCCGGGAGATCTCGGCGAGGTCGCCGTCGTGCACGAGAGCCGACCAGTCGAGCAGGTGCGCGGTGTTGGCCAGGACGTCCTCGGGATAGTGCCCGCGCAGGATCGGGTCGAGGAAGATCCGGTTGGCCAGGCCGTCGACCTTGGTGGCGGCGGCGTCGTCGGCGGGAGTGGGCCGGGAGGGGCGGATCGACTGGAGGTTGAGCACGATCGAGGTCTGTGCGTTCGGCACGTGTTCGCGCAGCACCCCGACGCCGAGGCCGTGCCCGAGCAGCAGGTGGTGCACCGCCATCAACGCCGACGCGGGCTCGCGGCGACCGGGGGCGTGCACGCCGGAGGCGTAGCCGAGGAACGCCGAACACCACGGTTCGTTGAGCGTGGTCCACGTCGACACCCGGTCGCCCAGTCGCTTCGCGGCCAGCGTGAGGTAGTCCGCGAAACGGTAGGCGGTGTCCCGGTTGGCCCAGCCGCCCGCGTCCTCCAACTCCTGCGGCAGATCCCAGTGATAGGCGGTGATCACCGGGGTGATCCCCTTGCCCAGCAGTTCGTCGACGAGCCGGTCGTAGAAGGCCAGGCCGGCCGGATTGGCCGCTCCGCCGCCGCCGGGCTGCACGCGCGGCCAGGCCAGCGAGAACCGGTACGCGGTGAGGCCGAGATCGGCCATCAGGGCGACGTCCTCGGTGACGCGGTGGTAGTGGTCGGCGGCGATGTCGCCGGTGTCGGCGTTGCGCACCGCGCCCTCGGTGCGCGCGAAGGTGTCCCAGATGGACGGTGTGCGGCCGTCCTCGTTCCAGGCGCCCTCCACCTGGTAGGCGGCGGTGGCCGAACCCCAGAGGAACCCGGTGGGGAACGAAGCGTCGGTGGCGGCCGAGGTTACTGGCTGGGTGACGGTCATGGGGACTCTCCAAGGAAAAGGGCGGCCCGTCGCCCCGTGGAAGGGGCGACGGGCCGCGAGGCTCAGGAGGAGGCGGGGGTCAGGTGCAGCACGGTGTACTCGAGGAACGGCGAGTTGGGCGTCGGGTCCTCGTACGGGTTGGCCGCGGTCGGCCAGCCCGTGAACTTCTTGGTGCTGTACTCATCCCAGGCCGCTGCGTAGAGCAGCGGAATCACCGGCGCCTGCGTGGCGACGATCTGCTGGAGCGTGGTCAGCGCCGCCGCCTGGGTCGTCGGGTCGTTGGTGCCGGCGAACTGGGCGAGTGCGGCCTGCGCCTGCGGGTCGTTGAACCGGCTCTGGTCACCCGTCGCCGCGGTGCCGATCGGGGCGGTGAGGTTGGAGTCCAGCCAGTTGTCGTACTGGTAGTACGGCGTGGGGCCGACGCTGCCCCAGTGGATGGTCGCGTCGTAGTTGCCGGTGTTGTAGTCGCTGACCCAGGCATCGGCGGTCGTGCCGTCCACGGTCGTGTCGAAGCCCTCGGCGTTGAGCTGTTGGGAGACCAGCGCGATGTCCTCGTAGTAGTCGGAGTAGCTGGACGGGTCCTCCAGGGCGAACTTGATCGTCGCGCCGTTCTTGGTCCACTTGCCGTTGACCTGGGTGTAGCCGTCCCCGCTCAGGATCGAGGACACCTGGCTCCTGTTCTGCGTGAGGTCGTTGGTCAGCGACGGGGCCAGGAACTTGTCGTCGACGCCGCCGAGCAGCAGCCCACCCGAGGAGGTCGCGGGCGGCTCGTAGCCGGTCTCACCGATGGTCGAGAGCGCGGTGCGGTCGATGCCCGCGCTGATCGCCCTGCGCACCGCCGCGTCGTTGAGCGGCGCCTTGGTCGTGTTCAGCTCCAGCGTGGCGACGTTGACCGGGGCGAACCAGTACTTGTTGTGCGTCGGGTCGGCCGAGATGAACGTCTTCTGGATGTTGGCGATGTCGTTGCCGCCCCAGTCGATCTGGCCCTGCGCCAGCGCGAGACTCGCCGAGGTGTTCGACACGTACGAGGGGAACTTCACGTTCGCGATCTTCGGCTGGCCCTGCCAGTAGTCGCTCGTCCTGGACAGGGTGAAGCCCTGCGCGTTGAACTGGTTGAGCGAGTACGGGCCGGTGCCGACGGGAGTGGTGTCCTGCCAGGTGCTCGGCGCGCTGACCGACTTCCAGATGTGCCGCGGCACGATGTAGGCCGAACCGATGTAGTACAGGTCGGTGTACTGCGGGGTGGCGAAGTTGAGTACCACGGTGTGCGCGTCCGGCGTGCTGACCGAGGTCGGGTTGATGCCGTTGGTGTTGATCGCCTTGTTCTGCTTCATCAGGTTGAACGTGAACGCCACGTCCTGACTGGTGAAGGCCTGCCCGTCGCTCCACTTGGCACTGGGCTGCAAGGCGAAGGTGACCGTTTTACCGTCGTTGCCGAAGGTGTAGGACTTGGCCAGCCACGGGTAGACCACGCCCGGCTGCATCACGTTGAACTGCAACAGCGGCTCGTAGATCAGGCCGACCGCGTTGACGAGGTTCGCGGTGTCGTTGGTGTCGAACGGATTGAAGTCCTGGGTCAGCGGGGAAACCGGGTTGTCCTCGATGACCAGGGTCGAACCGCTGGCGGCCGAGGAGCTACCGCCGGAACAGGCGGTGATGCTGGTCAACGCGGCGAGGGCGACGAGTACGCCGGTGACCGTTCTGGTGAGTTTTTTGGACAGCATGAACAACAACTCCGAACATGAACGGAAACAATGAAGTCAAGGGGATGAGCAGCTGGTCCCGCCGCGCCGGATTCGCTCATTCGGCCTTGCCCGAGGCGATGGTCGATTCGTCGTGATAGAGCCAGCAGGACGCGGTGTGGTCCGCGTCGGTCCCGATCGGTCGCGGTTGCGGCGCCGTGGTCCGGCAGATGTCCATGACGTGCGGGCAGCGCGGGTGGAACCGGCAGCCCGTCGGCGGTCGCACCAGGCTCGGCGGCGCGCCCGTGACCGCGATCGCGGTGCCGTCGACGCGGTCGGGATCGGGCGCGGCACTGAGCAGCAGCTGCGTGTACGGATGGGCGGGGGAGTCGGTGACCTGGCGTGCTGGCGCGGATTCCACGATCTGGCCCGCGTACATGACGACGATCGTGTCCGCGAGGTAGCGCGCGGAGGCGATGTCGTGCGTGACGTAGAGGATCGCCAGACCCTCCTCGTCGCGCAGGTCCGCGAGCAGGTTGAGGATGCCCAGCCGGATGGACACGTCCAACATGGACACCGGCTCGTCCGCGATGAGCACCTCCGGGCGCACCGCGAGCGCCCGCGCGATCGCCACCCGCTGCCGCTGCCCACCGGACAGCTCGTGCGGGTAGGCGTCGATGTAGCGCTCGGGCGGGGTCAGCGACACGCGCGCCAACAGCTCTTTGATGGCCTTGTTCTCGGCGTCGGCGTCACCGGCGAACCCGTGGATGCGCAGCGGCCGGGACAGGTGGTAGCGGATGCTGTGCACCGGGTTGAGCGAGGAGAACGGGTCCTGCAACACCAGTTGCACCTCGCGCCGGTACGCGCGGTCGGCCGCGCCCCTGGTCACCGGCGCGCCGTTGAGCAGCACCTCGCCCGAGGTGGGCGTGACGAGCCTGGCGAGCATCCTGGCCAGCGTCGACTTGCCCGACCCGCTCTCCCCGACGACCGCGGTCACCGAGCCGGCGGTCAGGTTCAGGTTCACGTCCTGCACCGCGCGCAGGGTGCTGCGGCGCAGCGCGAACCGGCCACGGACGGAGAAGTTCTTGCTCAGCTCGCGCGCCTGCAACACGGCGGTTCCGGTCGTGGTCATCGCTGCCCTCCCATCGGCACGAGCGCCAGTTCCTCCGGTGCGCTGTTGGGCTGTTCGTGCAGCCAGCAGGAC
>CAJCJE010000651.1 GCA_903970565.1 Candidatus Melainabacteria bacterium
CCGACGATCTTTACATATCCCGCCGAGCTGCGCGATAGGCTGGTGCAGGGCCGCCTTCCCCCAGGGAGGGTGGGGGTCTGACCAGGGGATTTTTTGAAAATCTGGGGATGTTTGGCGGGCTTGGGGTGTTGGCCGGGTTGGGGCTCGGCCAGTCGGTTCGGCCGGTCGATGTTGGGCTCTGCCGATCGGTGTGGGCTTTCGGGCTGGGGTTGAGGCTCAAGCGGCCGGGTGTTCAGGCTGGCCGGGTGTTCAGGCTGGCCAGGTGTTCAGGCTGGCCAGGTGTTCAGGCTGGCCGGGTGTTCAGGCTGGCGGGGTGTTCAGGCTGGCGGGCGGCTCAGATGCCGAGGTCGTCGAGGTCGAGCAGGTAGCGGTACTCCAGGCCGGCGGCCTCGATGGCTTGGCGGGCGTTGGTGTTGCGGTCGACGACCGTGGCGACGCCGACCACCTGGGCACCGGCCTCGCGCAGGGCTTCGACCGCGGTGAGCGGGCTCGCTCCGGTGGTGGTGGTGTCCTCGACGGCGAGCACCGGCTGCCCGCTGACCTCGATGCCTTCGATACGGCGCTGCATCCCGTGCTCCTTGGCGGCCTTGCGCACCACGAAAGCGTCCAACACCTCGCCGGCAGCAGCAGCCGCGTGCATCATGGCGCAGGCAACCGGATCGGCGCCGAGGGTCAGCCCGCCAGCCGCCACGTAGTGCCAGTCGGCCGTCAACTGACGCAGCAGCGTGCCGATCAGTGGCGCGGCGGCATGATGGAGGGTGGCCCGGCGCAGGTCGACGTAGTAGTCGGCTTCCTTGCCGGAGGACAGGGTGACCTTGCCGTGTACGACGGAGAGTTCACTGACCAGACGGGCAAGTTCGGATTTCGCGGCTTGGTCGATGCGCACGCCGCTCGGCGTATTGGTGGGCACGGGCTCATAGCCTGGCATGTCCTGCGCCGCTGGTCAGCCCGGCAGGCCGGAAATCACCGGAGTTCGTGGTCGAGAACACCAGCCCGTTAGGTGCGCCCCCGTCCGGCGGCAAGTTTGCGTAGGACACCGCGCGGCATGAACCGCACCAGGCCGACGACCGCCTTGTACCGCGCGCCGGGCACCGAGATCACCCGGCCGCGATGCAGGTCGGCGAAGCAGTCCGCGACCACCCGGTCGGCGTCCAACCAGAAACCGGGCGGTGTGCTCGGTGCGGTGATGTTGGCCCGCTGGTGGAACTCGGTCCGGGTGAAACCGGGGCACAGCGCCATTACCCGGACCCCGGAGCCCACCAGCGAGCCGGCGATCCCTTCGGAGAAGGAGGTGACCCAGGACTTGCTCGCGGTGTAGGTCGAACCCCGTCCGGGCAGAAAGCCGGCCACGCTGGACACATTGACGACCACTCCGCTGCCCCGCGCGATCATGCCGGGCAGCACGGCCCTGGTCAGCCGGAGCACGCTGGTCACGTTGACGTCCAACTGCGCCTGCAAATCGGCGACGCCGGCCATCCAGAACTCGCCGGACAGGCCGAACCCGGCATTGTTGACCAGCAGGTCGATCGGGCTCTCGGGGTCAGTGAGTCGCTTCTCGACCTGGGCCCGGCCGTCATCGTTGGCAAGATCGGCCGGCCGCGCCTCGACGTCGATGCCGTACTTCCCCTGCAACTCACCGGCCAGCTCGTCCAGCCGGTCGGCGGTGCGGGCGACCAGCACGAGGTCGTAACCGTCAGCGGCCAGCCGACGGGCGAAGGCGGCTCCGATTCCGGCGGTCGCGCCGGTGACGAGCGCGGTAGGCATGTCTCCACGCTAGCCGGTTGGCGCTGCGTGACCGTCGCGGTGCGGTCGCAAGTCCATCGTGGTGGCCAGGCGCGGTCACGGTGACGCACAGTTCACGCCCGTTCACGCCGTCCACGCCGTTCGCGACAACGAGCGGAACGATAAGGGTCGGAACGTTGGAACAAGGAGCGGTTAATCAAAAGAGGTGGGGCTGGTCAGTTGCCGGTGGCTTTGCCCAGATGCGGGTGCGTGCCGGGACCGACGTCCAGCGGGTCAACCACGTCGGCGAGTTCGCCGAGGTCACGCAGGAGCCGTTCGAGTCGGGCGGGGCTGGAATGCGCGGGGGCGGCGGCGAGCACCCAGTCCTCTTCCAGCCACAGCACGGTGACGTCGCCACCGATCTCCTCGGCGGCATCGACCATGTCCGGGGTGATCAGGGCGCGGGCGGCGGCGAGATCGGAGACGAAGGCGTAGCGCGGGCCGACCGGACCGAGCAGGTCGGGCATTTGCTCACGCTGGAACGGGACGCTGGGCAGCCACAGTTCGATCAGCACCCCGATCGGCCGTCGGCACTGCACGGCGACCAGTACGGAGTTGATTTTGCCGCTGGTCTCGTGGTCGGCGATGTGCACCTTGCGCCGGCCATCCGCGGTGAACGTGGAGCCGGTCACCACGTCGCGGGCGATCCCGGTCCCGTAGTAGGCGATGGTGCCGCCATGCCAGCCGGTGGTGAGCACGTTATCGGTCTCGGCGAACTGCCAGCCGCGCAATGCGGCCCACCGGCGACGTTCGCGATTGCGCGCGGTGCGCTTGGCCCGGTCACCGGCGAGCAGCGTGACTCCTCCTGCCAGCGCGACGGCCGCGATGGCGAAGAAGATCCACGGCGAGATGCCCACGGGTTGAGGGTAGCGGTGAATCGGTTCCGGGCGAAGATCAATCTCGGGTCAGTTCCGGACAGGAACCAACTCGTGATGTGGTACGGACCATTCGGGCGGGCTGCGACCGCTGAACGGACGTAACAGAGATCACTTCGATTAACACGAAAGAAGTTTGTGTTAGCACTGGGTCAGATTGGGCGTAACCCTATTCGACACAGCGTCACCGCGACAGGTCCGATCGGGCGACCCGTCGATCTGTCGCGGTGACGCTGCGTTGATCCAGCCGGTTGGGCTACTTACCCAGGCCCAACCGGCCCGTGTGTTGTATGTTGTCGCGCTTTCCGGCCTTGACCGCGTTCCGGCCCTGGGCAGTTCTCCGCCTTTGACCGTTCCCGTCTTCGGCCGTTCCCGGCCTTCGTCGGCCTCTTCAGGCCGCATCTGTCAGGCGGCGCGGACGAGCAGGCTGGAATTGTCGCCGAGCACGTCGACCTTGACCTGGTCGCCGTCCTGGATATCGCCGGCCAGCAGGCCCTTGGCCAGTTGGTCGCCGATCGCCGAGGACACCAGCCTGCGCAGCGGCCGCGCCCCGTAGACCGGGTCGAAGCCGTTGAGCGCCAGCCACTCCCGAGCGGCCGGGGTGACCTCAAGGGTCAGCCTGCGCTGGTTGAGGCGCTTGGCCAGCCGATCGATCTGGATGTCCACGATCGAGGTCAGCTCCTCCGTGGTCAGCGCGTGGAAGACCACGACATCGTCCAGTCGGTTGAGGAACTCCGGCTTGAACTGCTTCTGCACCAACCCCATGACCGCGTCCTTGCGCTGCCGCTCGTCGAACGTCGGGTCGGCGATGATCTGCGAGCCGAGGTTGGAGGTCAGGATCAGGATGGTGTTGCGGAAGTCGACGGTGCGACCCTGGCCATCGGTCAGCCGGCCGTCGTCGAGTACCTGAAGCAGCACGTCGAACACATCCGGATGGGCCTTCTCCACCTCATCCAGCAACACCACCGAGTACGGCCGGCGGCGGACCGACTCGGTCAGCTGGCCGCCCTGGTCGTAACCGATGTAGCCGGGCGGGGCGCCGACCAGTCGGGCAACCGAGTGCTTCTCGCCGTACTCGCTCATGTCGATCCGGATCATCGCCCGCTCGTCGTCGAACAAGAAGGTGGCCAGCGATTTGGCCAACTCGGTCTTGCCGACACCGGTCGGGCCGAGGAACAGGAACGATCCGGTGGGCCGGTCCGGGTCGGCGACGCCGGCACGGGCGCGCCGGACCGCGTCGGACACCACACGCACCGCCTCGGACTGGCCGACCACGCGCGCGGCCAACTCGTCCTCCATCCGCAGCAGTTTGGCGGTCTCGCCCTCCAGTAGCCGGCCGGCCGGAATGCCGGTCCAGGCGGACACCACGTCCGCGACGTCGTCCGGGCCGACCTCTTCCTTGAGCATCACCTGACCGCCGTCGGAGAGGCCGGAGGACTCGGTCTTCGCGGCGAGTTCCTTCTCCAACGCGGGAATCCGGCCGTAGCGCAGCTCAGCGGTGCGACCGAGGTCGCCGTCGCGTTCGGCGCGTTCCGACTCGCCGCGCAGCGCTTCGAGCTGTTCCTTGAGTTCGCGCACGCCCTCGATCGAGGTCTTCTCGTTCTGCCAGCGCACGGTCAGCGCGGAGAGTCCCTCCCGCTTCTCGGCCAGTTCGGCTCGCAGCGCGGCCAGCCTGGCCGCCGACGCGGCGTCGGTCTCCTTGGCCAGCGCCATCTCCTCGATCTCCAGTCGACGCACCGCGCGCTCGACCTCGTCGATCTCCACCGGCCGCGAATCGATCTCCATCCGCAACCGGGACGCGGCCTCGTCGACCAGGTCGATGGCCTTGTCCGGGAGGAACCGGGCGGTGATGTAGCGGTCGGACAGGCTGGCGGCGGCGACCAGCGCGGCGTCGGTGATCCGCACCCCGTGGTGCACCTCGTAGCGTTCCTTCAGGCCACGCAGGATGCCGATGGTGTCCTCGACACTCGGCTCACCCACCATGACCTGCTGGAAACGCCGCTCCAGCGCGGCATCCTTCTCGATGTGCTGGCGGTACTCGTCCAGGGTGGTCGCGCCGACCATGCGCAGTTCGCCTCGGGCCAGCATCGGCTTGATCATGTTGCCAGCATCCATCGCGCCCTCGCCGGTCGCGCCGGCGCCGACGATGGTGTGCAACTCGTCGATGAAGGTGATCACCTGGCCGGCCGAGGAGGTGATCTCCTTGAGCACGGCCTTCAACCGCTCCTCGAACTCACCCCGGTACTTGGCACCGGCCACCATCGAGCCCAGGTCCAGGGAGACGACCCGCTTGCCGCGCAAGGATTCCGGCACGTCACCGGCGATGATCCGCTGGGCCAGGCCCTCCACGATGGCGGTCTTGCCGACGCCGGGCTCGCCGATGAGTACGGGGTTGTTCTTGGTCCGCCGCGACAGCACCTGCACGACGCGGCGAATTTCCGCGTCCCGGCCGATCACCGGGTCCAGTTCGCCGTTGCGGGCCCGTTCGGTGAGGTCGACGCCGTACTTCTCCAGCGCCTGGTAGGTGCTTTCCGGATCGGGGGTGGTCACCCTGGCCGAGCCGCGCACCTTGGTGAACGCCTCGCGCAGCGCGTCCTCGCTCGCACCGTGCCGGCGCAGCAGATCGGCGACCGGGCCACCCTCGGCGGCGAGGCCGGCCAGCAGGTGCTCGGTGGAGACGTACTCGTCGCCCATCTCGGTGGCCAGCCGCTGCGCGTGGGTCAACGAGCGGACGGCGGGCGGGGAGAACTGCGGTGCGGACACCGTTGCGCCGGTCGCCGAGGGCAGGGCATGGGACAGCCGCTCCAGTTCGGCACGGATCGCGGCCGGGTCGGCGCCGACAGCGGTCAACAGCGGAACGGTCAGACCGTCCGCCTGGGCCAGCAGCGCACCGAACAGGTGCACCGGCCCGACATCGGGGTTGCCGGCCACCGTCGCGGCCTGCACCGCCGACGAGATCACCTGTTGCGTTTTTGTCGTCGGATTGAAAGCGTCCATCCCTCACCCTCAGTCTCGAAGCCCCACATCGCGGCGATGAGCCCCAGTCAGGGTGCCTCAACTGCCGCCTACTCGCATAACGTCACGAAAGTTGAGTCTGTTCCGCTCAACTCTATAGATTTTTGAATTTTCCCTACCCAGACACAATGAACCTGGTTTGTCCTTTGGAGGTGGGCAGGTCGGCTGGGCCACTCAGGTTGCGCAGGTTGAGCGGGCTGGGTCGGCTTGACGCTGGTCGGCTTGACGCTGGTCGGGCTGGCATTGGGCGCGTGCGGCCCGAGGGCGGCAGTTCGGGGCGCGAGCCATACGTCGTGTCGGGTTGGGGGGAAGCGGAACGCGATCCGGCCGGCCGCGCCAACGGATGGTCCGCCACCGGTGGCTGGTCGAGGGAGCCGCAGGACGCCGCGCTGGGGACGTTGGACGTGCTGCCGTTCCGCACGCTCTCCACAACGTCGCTGCCACCGATCGAAGTTCCACCGCAGTCAACCCGGCGACAACCTCGGAACTCGTGCCCGACCACCCCTACGCCTTTGACCCCTACGCCTTTGACCTCAAAAGCTACCCCAAAGTAATAAGTGCAGCCCCCACCCTCTCCGGGGGAAGGCGGCCCTGCTCCAGCCTATCGAGCTTGGTGGGCGGGTTGGGGGGCGGGTTTTGGGATTGTGGACAACCGGGTTGGCTGTGGATGACTGGGGCGGGGGGCTTCGGTTTGTGGTAGGGGCTGGCGTTGAGCGATGGGCGATGGCGGGGACTGGGTTGTGGACAACGGGGGTGTTGGCAATCTGAGCGCTGGGCCTCGGCGTGGCCGGCCAACGGTGCTTGTTATCCACAGGCATGACGAGTTGTACACAAATCCCAGGATGGTTGTCCACAGGATTGCCCACAGCGGTCCCGTACGAGGCGCACGAGGTCCTCTCGTGCCCGCGCCTTGCGCCGGGGCATGACCCCACGCGCCTGCTGACGAGCGGTTTCAGGTGCTCGCCCAAGCGTTCGCCCGGGCGTGTGTCTGGTCGGAAATGTCTCTGGCGGGACGTGCGTCTGGGCGAGACGTGCGTCCGGGCGACGGCGGTGGTCGGTGGTCGGTGGTCGGTGGTCGGTGGTCGCTGCGAACTATCGGGTCAACTGCGGGCGGGTCGATCAGGGCCGTTGCCACGGTCTTGTGGTGCCCTTGGCCGCGAAGTAGTCGCCGCCCTTGGCGATCGGCTCGTCGGTGCCCCAGGCACGGGTCCGGCCGGCCGCCGGGACCAGCCTCGGGATGTGCTTACGGCAGTGGATGTAGGCCTCCACCACGGTCACCTTCACCCAGCGCTGCGGCGTGCGGGCGCGTTCGTCGTCGACGGCGAGGTCCGGGTGTTCGGCGCGGAGATCGGCGTCCTCGACGATGGCCGCGTGCCCGTTGACGTGCAGGCCGATCAGATCCGTCACGAAGTCGACCAGCAGCACGCCGATCTGCGCGTTCTCGCTGATGTTGCCGAGACTGGCCAGCACACCGTTGCCCCGGTACTCCGGATACGCGAAGGTGCGCTCGTCGATGACCTGGATGAAGCCGGGCGGCCCGGCCCGGAGCGAGCAGTCGCATTCGCCGGTGGCGTCCGAGGTGGCGATGAACGCCATCTCCATCCGACCGACGAAGGAGATCATCTGTTCGTTGAGGTGATCGAGCACCTGGTCGTCGTAGAACCGCATGGCCCGCGTCCCGGTGCCGTAGGCGGACTGGAGCAGGTGCTCACCGCGCGAGCCCGGTAGCTCCAACCCGTCGGGTGCGGGGGGAACCTCCGGCACCCGGTCGGCACCGACACCCCACCCTAATGTGTCTGAAATCACACTCGATTGTTCTATTGGCGTTTCGGGCGAATCAGTTGAATTGTCGGTAGTCGACGGCTGGTCACGTTCCGTAGCCAATACAGCTGCGCCGACAGTGGCCGACCGCGGTGCGATCGGGCCAGACTCGGACAGCTCGAGCAACAGGAGGTCGGTTCCAGCCGTCCCAGTTGGGGCGGGTAACGAAAAAGTCACGAGGCACACGCTTACCCGATCTTGGTGATCAATGCAGCCCCCTGTGACCAGATTCGCCCATTGGTCGCAGTGGGTGTTGAGCCGAAAGTGACGAGAAGCCACTCGAACGGGCAATCAAGGCTGTCATTTCACCAATGGCGAGCTACTGTCCTTGCGTCGGGGGTCAGGCATTACCAACTTTCGGCATCTTGCCGACGCCCAGTACGAAGGTAGAGACTTCGCCCCGACCATGACTGCGAACGCCGTAATCAATCCGA
>CAJCJE010000652.1 GCA_903970565.1 Candidatus Melainabacteria bacterium
CGTGGTGTCTTGCTGGACCTCGACGACACCCTGTATCCGCAGGCGGACTTCCTTGATGCAGCCTGGGTCGCGGTGGCCGGCCAGGGCCGCCAGTTCGGCCTGGACTCCGCCCGCCTGCTCGACGCGCTGCGCGCGGAAGCCGCCGCCGGCTCGGACCGGGGCGGCATCCTCGACCGCGCGCTGGCCGCGGTCGGCGCACCGTCCCCACCGCCGGTCAGCTCGCTGCTCACCGCGTTCCGGTGCGCCTGTCCCGACCGGCTCACGCCCTACCCAGGAGTCCGCCAAGCCCTGGCCGACCTGCGCGGGCGGGTGCCGATCGTGCTGGTCAGCGATGGTGAGATGGCCGGCCAGCAACGCAAACTGGCCGCGCTGGGCCTGGCGCAGTCGTTCGACGGCATCGTGCTGAGCGATCAGTGGGGCCGCGACCACCGCAAGCCACATCCCCGGCCCTTCCGCGCCGCACTGGACCTGCTCGGAGTTGCCGCCCAGGACGCGGTGATGATCGGCGACCGACCGGACAAGGACATCGCCGGAGCGGCCGGCGTCGGCGTGCGTGCCGTCCGGGTCCGCACCGGGGAGTACGCCGACCGGCCGGACCATCCGGACACCTGGCGGCGGGCGGCCTCCTTCGCCGAGGCCGTGACCGACCTGATCCCGTTGTGCGGCCAGGAGGTCCACTGAGCGTCCCTCCCCGACGTACCGGGGACTACCAGAGGTCGACGGCGAACTGGACCAGTACGGTGAGCGAGAGGATCGCGACCGCGACCACGCTGATCGTGGCGACCGCCCGGAAGATCCGCCCGTTCGCGGCCTCGCCCAGCACGCTGCGCCGGTTGGCGAGGACCAGGACATAGCTCAACAGGATCGGCGTGATCAGTCCATTGAGGATCTGCGCCTGCACCAGCAGGGTGATCAGGTTGCCGGGAATCAGGGCGATCGCGGCCCCGACGAACACCTGGCCGCTGAACAGGCCGAGGAACAGCGGCGCCTGCCGGAAGGACTTGCTGACGCTGCGTTCCGCCCCGGTGGCCTCGCTGATGGCGTACGCGGTGGACAGCGGGACGACCGCGGCGGCCAGTGCGCTGGCGCCGAGCAGCCCGATCGCGAACAGCTGGGTGGCGAAGCGCCCGGCGACCGGGGTCAACGCCTGGGCCGCCTGTTTCGCCGATTCCAGCGGCCCGCGAACCTTGATGGCGGCGGCGGTCGCGATGATGATGAACATGCTGATGACGTTGCAGAAGATCGACCCGGCGATGGTGTCGAGTTTCTCGCTCGGATAGTCCGCCGGCCCGATCCCCCGATCGGCGACCGCGGCGGCGACGTAGAACTGCATGTACGGGGTGATCGTGGTGCCGATCAGGGCCACCACCAGCAACAGGAAGTCCTTGGTCAGCAGGAAGTGCGGGTACACCAGCTGCGCGCCGGCCTGCGCGAGGTCGGGGTGGCTGAGCAGCGCGCTGACCGGATAGGCGAAGAACACCAGGCTCAGCACCAGGAACAGGCGTTCGGCGTACTTGTAGGAGCCGAACACCACCAGCACCCAGATCGCGACCGCCGCGATCGGGATACTCACATAGCGCGAGACGTGCAGCAGTTCCAGTGCCGCGGCGATCCCGGCGAACTCCGAGACCACCAGTCCGACGTTGGCTACCACGAGCGCGAGCAGCGCGAACGCGGTGACCCGGATACTGAACTGCTCCCGGATCAGCGCACCGAGTCCCTCCCCGGTGTAGGCGCCCAGACGCGCGCACATCTCCTGCACCACAACCAGTGCGACGGTCACCAACACCATCGCGAACAGGGTGCGGTAGCCGTACTGGGCACCCGCGCTGGCATAGGTCGCGATGCCGCCCGCGTCGTTGCCCGCGTTCGCCGCGATGATGCCCGGCCCCATGAACGCCAACAGCAGCACCACCCGTCGCCGAAGCGAGGGACGAGGCCGGGGAGCAGGCGGCCCCTCGGTGGGCGCGGGCTGCACCGGCGCCCGCACCGGCTCGGTCACGATCGCCGCCGCCGGGGAAAGTGGAACCGGACACGTTCGGGCAGCAGCGCGTCCAGCACGTCGTCGGCCAGAATCCGCCCCAGCGGGCGCTGCTGTTCGTCGACCACCACCACCGAGCCGTGCCGCGACTCCACCAGCCGTTGCGCGATCTGCGCCGGTTTCGTCTCCGGCGCCACGGTGACCGGCCACGGCGGACCGATCAGTTCGTGCACGGTGAGATCGGCATCGGCCAGGAACAGTTCGGTCATCGTCAGGTCGTCGAGCAACCGGCCGTCATCGTCGACCACGACCACCCCGGCCAGATCCTCGTCATGCTCGCGATGTGCCCGCAACCGCTCCCGGACCCGCGCGATCGGTTCCGGTGGGGTGGCCACCATCAGCAACGTCGTCATGACTCCGCCGGCCGTGCGCTCGCCGTAGCCGAGCAGCAGTGCCAGCCGCGCGCTGGCCTCGACCGGTATCGCGGCCAACAGGGTGGCCTGTTCGTCGGTGCCCAGTTCCCGCAGACCGTCGGCGGCCTCGTCCGGTTCCATCCGGCTCAGCAGCCGCGCGGCGTCGGCCGTGTCGGACTCCCGCAGCAGGCGGACCAACTCCTCCCGCTGCATCTCCTCCAGCGCGTCCGCCGCCTGTTCCGGAGACAGCGCCGCGAGCAGTTCGCGACGTTCGGCCCGGCCGAGATCCTCCAGCAGGTCGGCCAGCTCACCGGGACGCAGGCGGCGCAGACCCCGTTCGGAGGCCTGCAAGGTGCCGCCCGGACCGCGCTGGGAACCGAAGCTGGTGATGCTCGCCCAGTCGATGACCTTGTCGGGCGTCGGCCGGCTGCGCAGCCGCGCCGGCCCGAGACGGCGCAGAATGCTGCCGAACCCGACGTCGACCCCCACCAACTGCACCACGTCCGCCACGCGAGCCAGATACAGGTCCGACGCCCGGACCACGCGCGCGCCATCGGTGTCGACCAGCTGGTGATCGACCACGTCCCGAGCCAGTTCGACCTCACCGTGGCGCCGGACGAACTCGCGCAGATCCACCTTGGCGGTGCGCAACCGGATCAGGCCGTGCCGGAACTCCTCGACCGCCTCGATCGGCAACCAGGCCCGCCGCCGGCCGACCCGTACCAGTACACCGGTCACCGGCGGATAGGGCCGGTCACCGTCCCAACGGGCCACCACGTCGACCACCCGGCCGATCTCACCGTCGGCCTGGTCCAGTACCGGCCGGCCGATCAGACCGGCCAGGCTGACCAACGCACTCCGGACATGGCGCAGCGCCGTCAACCGCTCGCCGCGCTGTTCGTAACGGGACCGCAGCGCGGACACCGTCGGAACCGAGTCACGCGGGGCCATGAACGCCTCCGAATCAGCGAGCGAGAATCACCTCGGGAGTGGGCACGCCCGAGGATCGCTGGAGGAGACGCCGACGCACATTCGACGAGAGGGTGTGAGCCGGTCGCGTCAGGGGTCCTCGTAGCCTTCGGGTACACCGTGTGAGCGGCGGAGAAGCACAAGGTCCGGGGCAATTCCCGACGCGCTGCGGTCGGGGCAAGTGTGGCACGGACCGACGGCGAAAGATACTCGACGACCCGACCACGACCGGCTCGTCCCGGTGCCGGTGCGCCGCGCTCCGGGCCCCTCTCACGGGCAGCCGTCCTGGCCGGGGGAAGATCGGATCGGCATCGATTTTCTCGGCACGCGCGCGGGAGGAGACATCATGGATCTCGGTCTGGCCGATCGGGTGTACCTGGTCACCGGAGGAAGCAAGGGCCTGGGGTTCGCGACCGCGCGGGCGCTGGTCGGCGACGGTGCGCGGGTGGTGCTGTCCTCCCGTTCGCAGGACAACGTCGACGCGGCAGTGGCCGAACTGGGCGAGGGCGCGATCGGGGTGGCCGGGGACAACGCCGACAGCGGTCTGGCCGAGCGGATGGTCGCCGCGGCGAGGACGCGGTTCGGCCGGATCGACGGTCTGCTGATCAGTGTCGGTGGGCCGCCGCCCGGTGGGGTGCTGGAGACCGGTGAGCAAGCCTGGCAGGACGCCTTCTCCTCGGTGTTCCTCGGCACCCTCCGGTTGGTTCGCCGGGTGTCCGACGAGCTGACCGAGGGCGGCGCGATCGGCCTGGTGCTGGGCACCTCGGTGCGTGAACCATTCCCGAACCTGGCGATCTCCAACGGACTTCGCCCCGGTCTCGCGATGGTCGGCAAGACCGTGGCCAAGGAACTCGGCGCGCGTGGCATCCGAGTGGTGAGCCTGTTGCCGGGCGCGGTCAACACCGAGCGCACCGCCCAGATCCTGACGAATCCGAGCGCTCTCGCCGAGCGCGAGGCCATGATTCCGTTGCGCCGGATCGCCGAACCCGAGGAGTTCGGCCGGGTGGCCGCGTTCGCGCTGTCGCCGGCCGCCTCCTACCTGACCGGCTGCGTGATCACCGTCGACGGCGGCGCGACCACCACCCTGTAGCGCCGCTGACCTTGACGAACACCACCAGGTCACGCCCGAGTCCGCCGAGGCATCGGCGTCGTAGCGCCGACATCGGACGGATCGCGCCGGTGTGCGCGGGGCGGTCCTGGGGTGGGTCAGGCGGAGGTGGTGAACACGATGCGCCGGCCGGGCTCGGTCGGCGCGCTCCACGCGGTTTCGACCTCGGCCGGCGGCACCAGCCGCCGTGGGTCGCGGACGGCGGCGACGACGTGGGCGGCGCCGAGGTGCCGGGCGATCTGCACGGCCATCTGTCCGGTGGTGCACCGCGTGTACCCGCTGACCGACGTCGCCGCCGCGCACGAGGCGTTCGAGCGCGGCGGCGTCCCGGGCAAGCACGTGCTCGCCGTCACCGGCTGAGGCGCGAAGCGTGCCTGTTGTGTCTACTGTGGACTGTCGATCCGGTCAGGACCCGGAGAACTGGCCTGGGCTGCGGCCAGGACCGGACGGTCCCCGGTAGGCCTGTGCGATGTCCAGCCAGGCGTTGGCTTCGCTGCCCTCGGCGGTGATCGCGAGGTCGTCGCGGTGCCGGCGGCGT
>CAJCJE010000653.1 GCA_903970565.1 Candidatus Melainabacteria bacterium
TGGCCTCACGTCACATAGTGAATTGCGTTCCCCTCGGGCGCGATTCCCTGCCCCTGGATGCCGCACGAACAACATTCGAGTGGTTGGTCACCGAGCCCTATCCGGCCTCGGTCGAGGGCTGGCTTTTCCCCGGCCTGCCCCGGCGGCGGGTGCCCCTGGACGAGCTGCGGGACCTCCTGCTGGATCCGGAGCTGCCGATGGCGACCGTGGACCCGGTCTGGGTGCACCTGGTCACCCGCTCCCGCGATGAGGGCAACGCCGCGACGGTGTGCTGCGTCGGGGTCGCGCTGCCCGCGCTGTTCGCCATCGCCGCCGACCTGTGCGCGCCGTTCACCGACGACCACCACGACATCCACGCCGCGATCCTGACCGGCTTCCTGGCCGAGCTGGCCACCATCGACCTCGCCCGGCCGTGGGTGATGTGGCGGCTGCGCTGCGCCGCCCTGCGCGCGGGACATCTGTTCATCCGGGACGCGCTGGAACGCCCGATGCCCACCGATGAGGACTTCCACTCCAGCCAGCCGAACCCGCCCTGGGGACACGAGGACTTCGTGCTCGCCCGCGCGGTGGCCGAGGGTGCGATCACCGGCGAGCAGGCCGAGCTGATCGGCGCCACCCGGCTGGAGCCGGAGTACACGCTCACCCAGGCCGCCGCCGACTGGGGTGTCAGCTACGACACCATCGCGCACACCCGCGTCCGCGCCGAGCAGCGGTTGGTCGCGTGGCTCGACGAGCAAGCGCCATATGACGACCCCAGCGACCGCCGCGAACGCGATGTGGAGATCCGCGCGGTCAACGCGGTGACGATCGCCGCCGCCGCACGCGAGGCCGCGCAGCCCGCAACACCCGAATCCGATGAGTCACACACGGTGACCGACATCGGCGGAAAGTCATCGAAAAAAGTTCGGGGTCGCGTGTCAAAAAACGCCCCGAAATTCGGAGTCGAGGGCTGCGGGAGAAAAGCAGCCGCTCCCGCGCACACCGCCTCGCTCGACCGTCCGACCGGGACTACCCGGCGGCGCTCGGACCCGACTCCGGAGATGCCGCGATGCGCCTGACCCGTTCACCCCGCAAACCCCGTCCAGACCGCCGCCCCACCACGCCCCGGCCCAGACATGGACCCGGCGCCCGGCGCGCCACCGTGCCTCTGCGGGGCCGCCTCGTCCGCTCGTGCACCTCCGCGCCGGCCCACGATCAGCCAGTCATACCTCCTACCTCTGACGGCTCGACGGGTCGTCGCCGTACCGTGCGACGCAGGCTCCTGCTGGCCGGAGAACTCGCCGCGCTGGCCCTGTTGCTGTCGGCCTCGGCCGCGCACGCGGAGACCGTGCACGTGCTCGCCGCGGCCACCTCGGTCGATCAGGTGTTGACCAACGTCCGCAACTGGCTGATGGGGATCCTCGCAAGCGCCGCGACGGTGTTCCTCACCCTCGGCGGGATCCGCTACATCATGGGCAGCGGTGAGCCCGGTGAGATCGAGAAAGCGAAGGTCGCGTTCAAAGCCGCCGGCATCGGCTACGCCCTGGCCGCGCTGGCACCGCTGGTGGTCAGCGTGCTCCAGGGCATCGTGGGGTCCTGAGCGATGCCCCCGCCGAGCTCCACACCCCGGCGCCGACGCTCTGCGCTCCCGCCCACGCCGACGGTCCGCCCGCAGCAGGCCGGCGAGCACCGGGAAATGCTCTCGCCCGCTTCCGCGCGCGCCACCCGACCGAGCACCGCTCGTTCGCGGCGTCGGCTGTCGTGGTTGACGCGGGGGCGTGCGGTGGCCGTACTCGCGGTCAGCCTGGTCATCCTGATCGGCGGACTCGTGGCGACCGCCGCCGCAGCACCCCAGCCCATGGCTGCCGCGACCGCGGCGACATCGACCTCGCCCGCGCCGCCGCCCTTGCCCCTGCCCACCGTCGGGACCTGCTCACCGGGATTGCCGCTGCCGGTCTGCCAACTGCCGACCTCCACTGATGCCGCACCCCCGAGTGGGAGCCCGACCACCAGCACGGCGACTGCCCCGTGCACGGGGGTGGGGTGTATCCCGCAACCGTCCACTTCGGTACCGGCGCCTCCCTCGGGCACCGGGACCGGACAAGGCGGCGGCGACGGTAGTAGCGGGAGTGCTGACTGCGGGATCACCGACATCGGCGGCTGCGTCGCCAACGCCATCAACTTCTTCTTCAGCGGCGTGGTCAACGACGCCCTCAACCCCTTGTTGAGTCTGTTGTCGCAGACGTTGTTGACCACACCGACCCCGGACTCATTGCCGCAGATCGGGGTGCTGTGGAACTCCTCGTGGCAGATCCTGCTGATCTCCTACGCCGTCCTGGTGCTCATCGCCGGGATCCTCGTCATGGGCTACGAGACCGTGCAGAGCCGCCACTCCATCAAGGAGATCGCACCACGGATCGTGCTCGGGTTCCTCGCCGGAGCACTGTCGCTGTGGGTCGCGACGCAGGGCATCACGATCGCCAACGCCCTGTCCCAAGCCCTCGTCGGCACTGGGGTCGATCCCAGCACCGCGGCCGACACGTTGAAGACGATGATCCTGAACTCGACCAGCGATGGCGGGATCTTCATCGCCTTCATCGGACTCGCCGTGGCCGGCGTCCTCGTCGCGCTGCTCATCACCTACATCGTGCGGGTCGCGCTGACCATCATCCTGATCGTCGGCGCGCCACTGGCATTGATGTTCCACGCCCTGCCCCAGACCGAGGGCATCGCTGTGTGGTGGTGGAAGTCCTACGGCGCTTGTCTGGCCATCCAGGTCGGACAGAGCCTCACCCTGATCACCGCCATCAAAGTCTTTCTCGCGCCCGGCGGGTTCACGATCTTCGGCCCGACCACCAGTGGACTGGTCAACCTGTTGGTGGCGTTGGCGCTGCTGTACATCCTGTTCAAGATCCCGTTCTGGTTCCTCGGCGCGGTACGCGGCGGCAAGGGCCGCTCGTTGGCCGGGTCGTTGCTGAAGGGATTCATCGCCTACAAGACCTTCGGTCTGCTCGGCGGTCGAGGCGGCGGCGGTGCCCGCAAACCGCGTCCACCGAAGAACGAGCCCGACCCGTACGCACATACGCGCACCACCAGCAGCGGGCAGTACATCCTGCCGCTGCCAGGGCTCAAGCGCGGCACGCTCCCGAAGCCGCCGCATCAGCGATACCCCGCACGCGGAACGACGAACACGGTAGGACCCCGGCGCACTCCTGCGGGAGTGCAGTTGACGCTGCCGTTGGGTGATGACTGGCCGGAGAACAAACCGGTCCTCGGACACGACGGGCAGTACCGGCTCCCGCTGAACGTGGAACGGGTCACGCCGACCCCGCCTACGCCGTCACCCAGTCAGTCGGGACCCAGCGGCGGCCGTCGTCGCGGGCAACAACTGCAGTTCGAGTTCGACCCGTACCGGAGCAACCGGCGCGGCATGCAGATCGCGAACCCCGGTCGCATGCAGGACCGCGCGGACGTTGTGCGCGTGGATGCCGCCGCACGCCATCACCGCGAGGCGGCCGTCCGCGGCCCGCACCATCTCCGCGAGCAGCGGGGCGCCTTCCTCGGCGTGGTTGGCCTGGCCGGAACTGAGCACTCGCGGCACCCCTCGTGCGGCGAGTTGCTCGATCGCGGCCAGCGGCGTCCGGCAGACGTCGATGGCTCGGTGAAAGGTGATCTCGCGGCCTCGGGCCGCCGCACGCAACTCGGTCAGTACGGGATAGTCCGGGTCGCCGTGTTCGGTCAGTGCACCGATGACCACCCCGGTCGCGCCTGCCGACACCCCGTACGCGATGTCGGCGATCATCGTCTCGACCTCGGCGGGCGAATAGCGGAAATCCCCGGACCGTGGGCGGATCAGCACGTGCACCTCGGCCTGCCGGCAGTGGGCGAGGACCGTAGTCAACAGGCCGGGCCCTGGGGTGAGACGGCCGAGCGCGCCGGCCGAACACAGCTCGATGCGTTGCACGCCAAGCGAATCCGCGGCGATCGCCGCGCCGATGCTGTCCACGCTCAGTTCGAGGTTCACCAGGGTCACAGCAGTTCCGGGGTCAGGTCGGGGGCGGGCATGTCCTCGTCGAAGGGGAACATCGGCCGCACGATCCGATGGTGGCCCAGACGCAGCAGGTCCTGGTCGACCCCGCCGGGGGTCAGGGCGAGTAGCCAGTCCTTCGCCATCGCGTACAGCTCCGGTTCGAGGTAGCCGATCTTGACGATGACCAGGTCGGTCTGGCGTGGCCGCAGCCCGAGCTGTGCGAAGTCGGATTCGAGGTGGTAGGTCGTGCGGCGCGCGGTGACGATGATGTGCAGGCCGCCGACGACGAGCACGACCGCGGCGCCGGTCGGATCGATCGCGCCGACCCGGCCGGTCACCGAGACCGGGCCGGACGGTCCTGAGTCGATCTTCCCGCCGAGTTTGACGCTCACC
>CAJCJE010000654.1 GCA_903970565.1 Candidatus Melainabacteria bacterium
GCCTCGGCGACCTGGCCGGGATCACCGCCGTTGATGAACCACAGTGCGCGGCCGATGCCCTGGTCGACGGCGCGCGGGAAGTAGTCGGCGTCGCCCTGCCACGGGTAGGGTGCCGGCCGGTACTGCTCCTCGACCCACTTGCGCGTGTCGAAGTAGGCGCGGTCGAAGCCGTAGCCGTCCACCGCGAGCCAGCTCATCGTCGGGTGGTAGGGGCAGCCGTCGAGTTCGGGCAGCACCTTCGCCCACAGCGGGCGCGGCAGGCGGGCCATCGCGAAACCGATACCGATGTAGGCGAGGAAGATGTGCGGCGCGCCCGGCCCGAGCAGCAGTTCGCTCGTTCGGTCGCGGCGACCGCCGGGCATGACGTCGAGGATGGTGAAGGCCATCGTCGCGCCCTCGTAGCCGAAGCCGCGCTGCTCCGGCTCGATCATGGCCAGCCGTCGTTCGATCTCCCACAGCGACGGTGCCTCGATCCCCCATTCGAACCCGCACACGACGGCCTGCGGCACCATCTCCAGCCGCTGCGTCGCCGAGGTCGGCTCGACCGGGAAACCCCGGCCCTGGAAACCGACCGATGCCAGCGACGGGGCCATCATGCGCCTGCGCAGCGCACCCAACAGGCTCGGCATGATTCGCGTCCTCTCATCCTCATGGACTCCCTGGACGTCCGGCGCGCGAAGGCGGTAAACCACCCGACACCCCCGGTGGACGCCGCGCCCAGCAGAACACGGGCCGGTTTCTCCTCGGCTGTGCTCCGGTTGGGAGCCTTCTTCCGGACTGCGCTCGATCCTGGGGGTGAGGAAGTCACGGTCGGGCGGCGAGATCTTCCCTACCGAGTTGGTGTACGGCGCACTGGCCTGGACCGGCCGGTGGCGAAAACAATCGACACGGACATGTGCGCCACCGGCAGACAGGAGTGGCAATGACCGGGGAACGTCGCCGGCGACGCCTCAACCTCGGCGTGCGCAGACTGGAGCAGTGGGCGACGACGGCGAACCAGATCGACAAGAACGCGGTGTACGAGGTGCTGTTCGCGGTCTCGGACGGATCGGTCTTCCGCAGTCACACCGTGCTCGACGACGTCCAGCGCGCCGGGGAGTTCTTCGTACTGGCCAGGGACGGCCTGGTCGTCAAGGTGAGTATGCAGCCGTTCGACACCTTCGGCGTGCTCTACATCGGCCCGGACGGATCGGTCGGGCAGCAGGGGCTCGACCAGGAGATCGCCTGAGCCGAACGGTGGGCATGAAAAACACATGTGCACACCGTGAAAAGCGCACTGGTTTGACCCTATGGGTCTCCGCAGGATCTAAGCACTCGCATACAACTGACAGGGGCTCGCGATGTCGACCACCGTCTCCCAGCCGCCCATGTCCGACAACGAACCCGGCCGACGGACGCTGATCGGTTTCCGTCGCGATCTGCGGGTCGAGATCTCCCGAGGCGATCAGGTGTACCTGTTCTCCGAACAGGGACTGACCTCGCTGGAGGGCACGGCCACGGCCGCGGTGGCCAGCCTCCTGGACGGCACCCACGAACTCGCCGCGCTGTTGGCCAGACCACCGGCCGGCCTGACCGCCGCGCAGGTGGCCGCGACGATCAGCAGGCTCACCGAGGAGGGCATGGTCACGCTGCGCCCGCCCGAGGCCGGCCGAGCGCACGACGACGGGGCGGCCGGTTACTGGGAGGGGGCCGGGCTCGACGCGACCGAGGCGACCGAGCGCACGGCCGGCGGCCGGCTCGCGGTGCTCGCGATCGGCGGCATCGACCCGGCCCCGCTGCGCGCCGCGCTGGGCGCGGCCGGCCTGACCATCGACGCCGGCGATGATCCCGCTTCGGCCGATCTGTCCATTGTGTTGTGCGAGGACTACCTCAACCCGCTACTGGCCGAGATCGACACGGCACAGCGCGCGACGGGTACGCCGTGGCTGCTGGCCAAACCGACCGGCGCGGTGACCTGGTTCGGCCCGGTGTTCCAGCCGTCGCTGCCCGGTTGCTGGCACTGCGTGGCCAAGCGGCTGGCCGGTCACCGCAGGGCGGAGTCGTGCGCGCAGCACGCGCTCGGTCACCCCGGCCCCGTCGACCGGCCCCAGGTCTCGGTGCCCCCACTGGCTGCCGCGTCGGCGCACCTGATCGCGTTGGAGGCGACCAAATGGCTGGCCGGCTACCGCCGTCCGGACCAAAGTGGAGTACACACCTTCGACAGTCTCACGCTGAGCATTCGACACCACGTTCTGCCCGTGTCGCCGCAGTGCGCGCACTGCGGCGATCCGAACCTGATCCGGGCCAGGACGCGGCGGCCGGTCATCCTGGGTCGGTGCCCGAAGTCGGCCGACTCGGCGGGCGGGTACCGGGCCCGGTCGGCCGAGGAGACCTTCGCCGCGTACGGACACCTGGTCAGCCCGGTGACGGGCATCGTGCCGGATATCCGGCGCGCCGAGTACGGGCCGAGGTTCTTCAACTCCTTCCGGTCCGGGCCGAACGTGGCCGCCCGGGGCACCGACTTCAGCGGCCTGCGCGCGGCCATGCGGATGGAGAACGGCGGCAAGGGCACGACCGAGGCGCAGGCCAGGATGAGCGCGCTGGGCGAGGCGGTCGAACGCTACTGCGGCTCCTTCCACGGCGACGAGGAGATCGTCTCGGGCAGCCTGCGCTCCCTCGGTGAGCGCGCGGTGCACCCCAACAGCTGCCAGCTGTTCGCCGAGCACCAGTTCACCGAACGCCAGTCCTGGAACGAGCGGCACTCCACCTTTCAGTACGTGCCGCCGCGCTTCGACGAGAACGCGGTCCTCAACTGGACGCCCGTGTGGTCGTTGACCCAGTCCAGGCACCGGCTGCTGCCCACCGAACTGCTCTACTTCGGCAGCCCGGCGCAGGCGATGCTGTGCGCGGACTCCAACGGCAACGCGGCCGGCGCCAGCCTGGCGGACGCGGTGCTACAGGGCCTGCTCGAACTCGTCGAGCGGGATGCCGTCGCGCTGTGGTGGTACAACCGCGACCGGGTGCCGGGGATCGACCTGGCCGCCTTCGACGACCCGTGGAACGCGCAGGCACGCGAGGTCTACGCCGGCCTCGGCCGCTCGGTGTGGGCCCTGGACCTGACCTCCGACCTCGGCGTGCCGACCGTGGTGGCGTGCTCGGCGAGCGAGACGGACGGGCGCGACGTGCTGTTCGGCTTCGGCGCCCATCTCGACCCGAGGATCGCGCTGCGCCGCGCGCTCACCGAGATGAACCAGCTGATGCCCGCGCTGCTCGCCGCGCGGCACACCGGTACCGCGCCCTGCGACGACCCGGACGCGGCGCGCTGGTTCGACGGCGTGACCGTCGCCGAACAGCCCTATCTCCGCGCCGATCCCGGACGCCGCCTGCTCGGGCCCGGCGACTACGACTGGACCTCCGGCGAGGACATCGTCGAGGACATCGACCTGATCCGGCATCGGCTGGAAGCGCTCGGCATGGAGATGCTGGTCCTCGACCAGACCCGGCCGGATGTCGGTCTGCCCGTGGCCAAGGTCATCGTGCCGGGCCTGCGCCACTTCTGGCGGCGGCTGGCTCCTGGGCGCCTGTTCGACACGCCGGTCCACCTCGGCCGGCGCGCCGTCGCGCAACACCACGGTGAGCTGAATCCGATCCCGATGTTCCTGTGATCCCAGGCCGTTGCTCGTTCCCGTGATCCCGGCCGTTTCTCGGTGATCGGCAGGTACGGCGCGACATGCCGCTGATCCGCATACAATTCCTGGTGCACTCGCGGACGTGGGGGATGCGCCCATTCGGCGGCGATCCGCCCGACATCGCGGAAAACGCGCGGCAACTCGGCGACTCCGGGACCGGCCGGTGTCGACGAGTTCGTCGTTGGGGAACCGGATTTGACCTGGTAGCCTGGGCCCCAATCAAATGTGGGTACAGCTCGGGGGGCCTATGAAGGCGTTGCCGGCCGATACAGCAGACCCTGAGTACGTCACGACTCCAGCCGGCGAGAAAACTTTTGCTTATCGCGATTTCGGGATCGCCTGGGGACTGTCGCGAACCGTTGTCAGCGTGGTGATTTGCGGTGATGCGGCGGTCGTCCTCGCCAATCTCTGGAATGCGCGAACCGGTCCGATCGGCGTTGGCCTGGCATTTGTACTCCTTGCTGCAATGCTGTCCGTCCAACTGCTTCACTTCAGCCGGCGCGGGGCGCGCTTGCATTCGCCGCGCAGTTACGCGCTGCTCGGCGCCCAGGCCTGCCTCGCCTACCTGCCCTTTCTGGTCTTCGGTGAGTACTGGGACGGCGTGCCGAGTTTCCTGGCCGGCTCGCTGTTGCTGACCCTGCCCACGCTGCCGGCAGCGGGTTCGTTGGTCGCGGTCGCCGCGAGCGTGGCGGTCATCCAGACCACGCAGCCGGGTTCCTGGGTGAGCGTGCCGTACATCTTCTTCACCGTTGCCACCTTCGGCCTGGAGATCTATCTGTTGACCAGGCTGGCCGCGTTGATCGGCGAACTGGACTCCGCCCGTGACGAACTCGCCCAGCTCGCGGTCGCCCAGGAACGCCTGCGGTTCGCCCGGGACCTGCACGACCTGCTCGGGCTGAGCCTGTCCGCGATCACCCTCAAGGGCGAACTCGCCTACCGCCTGATGTACAAGGACCCGACGCAGGCCAGGAACGAACTCGACGAGATCCTGAGCATCGCCCGCCGTGCCCTGACCGATCTGCGCTCGGTCGCCACCGGCTACCAGGAGCTGTCACTGGAACAGGAATGCCGGTCGGCCGAGTCGGTGCTGACCGCCTCCAACGTTCGGGTCAACCTGGAGGCGAACTACGCGGACCTGCCGACGGAGGTGCGCACCGTCCTGGGCGCGGTCCTGCGCGAGGGCGTCACCAACGTACTGCGGCACAGCAAGGCCGAGCACTGCGACATCCTGATCCGCGGGTCCCGGGACGGGGTCTCGTTGGACATCGTCAACGACGGCATCGTCGAGCAGACCGGCGTCGTCGACGAACACGGCTCCGGCACGCACAACGTCGCCGAGCGCGTCGCCGCGCAGGGCGGTTCGGTCTCCTCCGGACTGGAGGAGGGCCGCCGCCACTATCGGCTGCACGTACACATTCCGCTGGCCGCCGCCGACGTCGCTCCGGGGAGGCCGTGGCGAGCGGTTGCCCCGCGCCGGCACAACCCCGACCGCGAACCGCGCGACGGGATCTGGCTGCGATCGACCACCTCGATCAATGGCTGGCCGATCCGCACCCTGATCGCGCTGGTGTTCGTCGGCATGACGATCTCGGCCTGCTTCCACCTGCTCGCGCTGACCCACAACGTCGGGGACGTCGTCTCCGGCGTCGGCTACCTGGCCGCCCTGCTGGCACTGCAACTGGCCTACGCCAATCGGCTGCACAGCCTGCAACGCTCGGTCCAGGGCTATGCCCTGCTGTTCGTGCAGGCCTGCCTGACCTACCTGCCGATGGTCGAGCTGGGCAACGCCTGGGTGAGTATGCCGGGGCTGCTCGTCGGCTGCGCACTGGTGGTGCTGCCTCGGCCACTGGGCTGGACCGTGCTCGCCGCCTCGGTCGGGGCGACCGCCTGGCACTTCGCGCTGACCGGCCCGGCCGACCTCGCCGCCAGCGCCGCCAACGTGTTGATCACCGGCCTCGTCGTGTTCGGCCTGACCTCGCTGAGCCAGTTGGTCCGCGAGCTGAACACGGCGCGCACCGAGTTGGCGCAGATGGCCATCGCCAGGGAGCGGTTGCTGTTCACCGAGGACCTGCACCACCTGCTCGGCCGGAGCCTGTCCACGATCTCGATCAAGATCGAGTTGACCCGGCGGCTGGCGAACGACGACACCGATCAGGTCATGCAGGAGTTGGGCGAGATCCTCCAGTTGGCCAGACAGGCGCTGGCCGACGTCCGTTCCGTTGCCCACGGTTATCGCGAACTCTCCCTGGACGACGAGTCGCGTTCCGCGCGGTCGGTACTCGTCGCGGCCGATGTCGCCGTGCGGATGAACATCGACTACGGCGATCTTCCCGTACTCGTGCGCACGGTGCTCGCGGTCGCGCTGCGCGAGGCGGTCACCAACATCCTGCGGCACAGCAGGGCCCAGCACTGTGAGATCTCCATCGCGCGCGAGGACGGCCGGGTGTCGCTGACCATCGTCAACGACGGAGTCATCGCGCCGAACTCGAACGAGGCCGGCGCCGAGGACGGGATCGACGGGACGGCCGAGTTCCGCACCTCGGGCGGCGTCGCCTCGCTGGGCCACCGGTTCCGTCAACTCAACGGTGAACTGACCGCCGGACCGACCAGCGACGGCCGGTTCCGGATGCGGGCCTCGGTACCGGTCTGACCGGTCCTCGGTACCGGTCAGACCGGTCGAACGGCCGAGAACCACCGGCCGCCCACTTCCTGGCGCCACGGATCGAATCGACCCGGTTCCCGGCCGTCAACCCGGTATCCGTGGCGTGGCGAGGTGATCGCCCACCGCACCGGCCCGGACAGTCGGGCGGCGGCGGAGGAAATCGGGCCATCCGCGGACCGGCAATCACGCCGATCCGCGGCGATCCCAACCAATTCGAACAGCAAAATGGGATTAGTTAACAATAGTTGAATCTGAATCGACGTCCCGATAAAAACGTTACAAGCATTCCCGAAACGTTATCAATATTCGTATTCACGCCCGGCGAATCAGCCTTCCCCGGAGCATCACCGATTCGCCCGTATTCGCCTGACTTGCACCCAGTCAATCCGGACACCAAGACAGTTCTCCCCCACCGTCCGGGTCCGGATCAGGCAGCAGACTGGATACCCAACGCCACACCGCAGGTCGTGGTGATCGCCATACCGGGCCGATTGCGCCACGGATCGAAGTTGTCGATCACCAGATCGACCCGACGCATTTCCTCGGCGATCCGGCCCGAGTCATAACCAAGGTCGGCCAAGAGCCTCGCCACACCATCCGACATGATTACTCCTTCAGCGATGAACTCGTTTTGTCGAGTGAAAAAATCGTGCGTTCTGGGCCCGGTAATTGCCAGTGCCAGGCTCACCGAGCCACTATGCAGATTTCACAATGAACCTTAGGCGCCAATACGCTGATTCCAAAAGAAATCACCAATCGTATTCGACGAATTACCCATCGTCGCACCCCTTATGGGCGTTTTCCGGTGTTCGCCCACAGTCACTCGGCCTATCGGCATCCGGTATGTCGGACAGTGAATCGTCGGTCATCAAGCGTGAGCGATCCGGATGGTCGCGGTTCTCCTGTCCAGCCCATCGAGGCCGGTCAACCACCTCCTGACCGGGCAGCAGCGGAGGGGAGCAACCGTCGAGAAGACGCGGTCCCACGGCGTCCCCATCCTGGAACTCGCGTCGAGCCTGACGCGCCCGATCACCACGAGCAATTCAGGAGACGCACGCGAAAATGTATGCACACAGCCAGCACGCAGGGCGGGGATCTGCCGGCATCGCCCGGTCGAACAACCACACATTGACCTCGGTGTACTGCTGACGCCAACGCTGCGCGAAAGGGTAGATGATGGCATTTTTCCGCAAACATGTACGCAAAATGGCGCCTGGCATCGCTGCGGTGCTCGCTCTGGTAACGATCTTCTTCGTCGCACAGGGACAGGTGTCGGTCGCCGGCGCCACCGAGACCGCGGGGCAATACAAGTTCCAGGAGATGCCCATCGCGATGCCACCCGGCTACAACAACCAGCACATGAACACGATCCGGCAGGTCAATCCGGCCTACCAGCACATCGCGGCCTGGATCTCCTCGGTGGGCGCGAGCATCGCGATCAACGACCTCACCGGGCACGGCCTGTCGGACGGTATGTGCATTGTGGACACGCGCACCAACGAGGTGATCGTGACCTACACGCCGACCGCACCGGCGGCCGACCGGTTCACCCCGTTCGTGCTGAACCCCGCTCCGCTGCCGGTGGACGACACGATGGCGCCGACCGGGTGCACCCCCGGTGACTTCAACGGGGACGGCCGGACGGATCTACTGGTCACCTACTGGGGCCGAACCCCCATCCTGTACATGGCCAAGTCCACCGCGACCACGCTCTCGTCCAGCTCCTACCAACCGCAGGAGCTGGTGCCCGAGGTGTCGCTGGACGGCAGGTACCACGGTCCCAAGTGGAACACCGACGCCGCCTACGTCGGTGATCTCGACGGCACCGGACACCCGGACATCATCATCGGCAACTACTTCCCCGACTCCGACGTGCTCAACCCCGAGGGCGAGAACAACGTGGTCATGAACGACTCGTTGTCCTCGGCCGGCAACGGCGGCGGCGACCACGTGCTGCGCTGGTACTCGGCATCCTCCGGACCGGACCCGAAAGCGAACTACATCGAGGACGAGGACGCGATCCCGTTCGCCGACTCGACCGGTTGGACGCTGGCCATCGCCGGTGCCGACCTGACCGGTGACGGCCTGCCCGACATCTACATCGGCAACGACTTCGGCCACGGCCACCTGCTCTACAACGAGTCCACGCCAGGCAACATCAGGTTCATGGAGGCCAAGGGCCAGCGCACGCCGACGACACCGAAGTCGTTCGTGATGGGCAACGGGTCGTTCAAGGGCATGGGCGTCGACTTCGGCGATCTCAACCACAACGGCAAGTTCGACATCACGGTCAGCAACATCACCACCCAGTGGGGTTTGCAGGAGAGCAACTTCGTCTGGATCAACCAGGCCAGCAGCCAGGCGCAGATGCAGTCCGACCTCAGCCAGGGCATCGCCCCGTTCACCCAGGAGGCCGAGCAGTACGGGCTCGCGTGGACCGGCTGGTCGTGGGACGTGAAGATGGGCGACTTCCTCAACAACGGCAATCTCGACGTCGTGCAGACGGACGGCTTCGTCAAGGGCACGGTCGACCGTTGGAACTGGTTGCAGGAGATGGCCATGACCAACGACGACCTGCTGTCCAACCCGGCCATGTGGCCCAACATGAAGCCGGGCGACGACATCGCCGGTCACCAGGCGCTCGCCTTCTACGCCAAGAACTCGGCCGGCACGTACGTCAACATCAGCCAGCAACTCGGCCTCGCCGTGCAGACCCCGACCCGTGGCATCGCCACGGCCGACACCACC
>CAJCJE010000655.1 GCA_903970565.1 Candidatus Melainabacteria bacterium
GACCGGCTCGTGCCGGTCGACATACCTGGGCTTGATCGGAAGAGTGGCCGCCGCGTGGTTGTATCGGGCGTGGTTGTATCGGGTGTGCGGCAGGATGCGCGGCAACCGATCGGGGTCGGCGAGCCGAACGAGGTGGACGTACTGGTGATCGGCGCCGGCCAGGCCGGCCTGGCCGGCGCGTACTTCCTGCGCCGTGCCGGCTTCTCGCCGGGACCTGGCTACCTCGTCCTGGACAGCGCGCCGCGACCGGGCGGGGCCTGGCAGTACCGGTGGCCGACGCTGACCCTCGGCGACGTGCACGGTATCTATCACCTGCCCGGCCTGGAACTCGCGGCCAAGGGCATGGGCCGCCCGGCCGCCGAGGTGGTCCCGGACTACTTCGCCGACTACGAAGCCGAGTTCGCGCTCCCGGTTCGGCGCCCGGTTCGGGTGAGTTCGGTTCGCAACGGTCCGGGCCGGCGACTGCTGGTCAGCAGCGACGGCGGCGAGTTCGCGGCCCGCGCGGTGATCAACGCGACCGGGACCTGGGGCCATCCGTTCTGGCCGCGCTATCCGGGCCAGGAGGCCTTTGCCGGCCGCCAACTGCACACCGTCGGCTACCAAGGGCCGGCCGAGTTCGCCGGCCAGCGGGTGGTCGTGGTCGGCGGCGGCACCTCGGCGGTGCAACTGCTCATCGAGGTCGCCACGGTCGCCGACACCACCTGGGTGACCCGCCGGCCGCCGATCTTCCGCGACGAGATCTTCACTCCCGAACGCGGCAGGGCCGCCGTCGCACTCGTCGACGCCGCGGTGCGCGCCGGCCATCCACCGGACAGCGTGGTCAGCGTCACCGGCCTCACCCTGACCCCGGCCGTGCGACAGGCGCAGGCACGTGGCGTGCTCAACCGGCTGCCGATGTTCCAGCGGATCGCCCCGGACGGCGTCACCTGGGCCGATGGGCGGCACCAGCCGGTCGACGTGATCCTGTGGTGCACCGGCTGGCGCGCGGTCCTGGACCACCTCACCCCGCTGCGCCTGCGCGGCCCCGGCGGCGGCATCGTGCTGGACGGCACCAGGGTCCTCGCCGAACCCCGGCTGCACCTGGTCGGCTACGGCCCGTCGGCCTCCACCATCGGCGCCAACCGGGCCGGCCGCGCCGCCGTGCACGACATCCGCCAACTGTTGGCCGAAACGCCGGCGCCGACCTGACCGCTTCTAGCTCCCGGCGTTGAACACGCGGGACAGGGTGCCGAACGGGACCAGCCAACTCGCCGACAACGCCAGTGCCGCTAGCGCGACCAGGCCGAACACGAACACCCAGAGCAGGCCGGGCACACCGGTCAACCGGGCCAGCTGGTCGGCATCGGAGTCGGGGCTGCGGCGACGCGACCGCTTGACCTGAAGCTCCCAGATCGGCTTGATGCCGGCGAACAGCAGGAACCAGGTGAAGAAGTACGCGAACCCGGCCTGCACCGCGATGGGGGTGAACCGAGAGATCAGGAAGACCACCAACCCGGTGACCACAATGGACAGTACGCCGTACGCATTGCGGACCATGATCAGCATCGCCGCGAGCAGCACGATGGTTGTCCACAGCAGCGCGGTCACCCGCCCGGCGGTGAGCAGCGCGGCGAAGCCAAGGCCCAGTAGGGACGGGGTGACGTAGCCGGCCAGGGTGGTGGCCACCATGCCGGGGCCGCGCGGCTTGCCCCTGGACACGGTGACCCCGGAGGTGTCGGAGTGCAGCTGGACGCCGCTGAGCCTGCGCCCGGCCAGCAGCGCGACCAGGGCGTGCCCACCCTCGTGCGCGATGGTCACCACATTGCGTGCCACCAGCCACACGGTGCGAACCAGCACGACCACCAGTGCCGCCACCGCGCAGGCCAGGACGATGCTCAGCTGTTCGGTGAACATCTCGTCGTCCGCGTCACTCGCCGGCGGCGTTGTCCGGCGCGGTGTCCTCCGGAGTGGTGTCCTCCGGTTCCGACCAGATGTCGGTGCCCGGTCGTGCCGCGTACCGGTCGATCTCGGCGAGTTCGTCCCCGGTGAGCGTGAGGTTGTCCAGCGCCCTGAGGTTCGTCTCCAGTTGCGCGACGCTGCTCGCGCCGATCACCGTCGAGGTCATCCGCTCGTCCCGCAGTACCCAGGCCAGCGCCAGCGCGGCCAGGGACTGACCGCGCCGGGCGGCGATCTCGTTGAGCGCGCGAACGCGGTTCATCCGGCTCGCGGTCAGCTGTTCGGTCCGCAGGAACCGGCCCTGGCTGGCCCGCGACCCCGCCGGCACCCCGTCCAGATAGCGGTCGGTGAGCAGGCCCTGGGCCAGCGGCGAGAAGGCGATGCAGCCCACGCCCAGTTCGCCGATCGCGTCGAACAGATCGGGCTCGACCACGCGGTTGAACATCGAGTACGAGGGCTGGTGGATCAGCAGCGGAGTGCCCAGATCGGCCAGGATCGCGGCGGCCCTTCGGGTCTGCTCGGCCGGATAGTTGGACACCCCGGCATACAGCGCGCGGCCGGAGACCACGGCGGTGTGCAGGGCGCCCATCGTCTCGGCCAACGGCGTGTCCGGGTCGAACCGGTGGGAGTAGAAGATGTCCACGTAGTCCAGGCCGAGCCGGCCCAGCGACTGGTCCAGCGAGGCGAGCAGGTACTTGCGCGAACCCCACTCCCCGTACGGGCCGGGCCACATGTCATAGCCGGCCTTGCTGGAAATGATCAACTCGTCCCGGTATGCCCGGAAGTCACCGGCCAGTACCCGGCCGAAGTTCTCCTCCGCGCTGCCAGCGGGCGGCCCGTAGTTGTTGGCCAGGTCGAAGTGGGTGATACCGAGGTCGAACGCGCGGTGCAGCACGGCCCGCTGGATCTCCATCGGCTTGTCGTGGCCGAAGTTGTGCCACAGACCCAGTGAGATCGGCGGAAGTGTCAGGCCGCTGCGGCCACATCGGGGGTAGTTGCCCATCGTGGTGTACCGGTCCTGTGCTGCCACGTAACCCATGCGCCTGCTTCCTGCTCGCTGGTGCGGTACCGACACCGCGCATCGTATGCTGAACCGATCCGGCCGTGCCGGGGACCGAAAGTGAACCGCCGAGTAGGCGAAACCGCTCGGGAGTCAGCCGGCCGCGATCGGCGTGAAGATCAGTTCCAGGCTCGCCGGCACCGGCAGCAGCCGGTATTGCGGCAGCACACCCGGCCCGCAGGAGGCCGAGCCGAGGCCCTGCTGCGCGAGGTCGAGATTGACCCAGACCCGTTCACTCGGCCGCAGTTCGTTGGTGTGCCGGGCCGCGTCCAGGTCCTCGGTGCGCCAGCGGCGCGCGGTCAGTTCGAAGTGTGGGCTGCCCTCGATCCTGATCCCGTCACCCTCGTTCGCGGTCAGGCTCGCCCAGCGCACCTCGGTCCGGTTTCCGTTCTCCTGCGGGAAGACGTACGGCGTCTGTAGGTCGTCGACGGAACTGCTGAACCGGCCGACCCGCACGGCCGCGCGCATGTCGGGATAGGCCTCGCCCGGCCCCCGGCCGAACCAGTCGACCGCGCCGAACCGCGCGGGCAGCGCCAGCCGCACGCCGAGTCGCGGCAGTGCGGAGTACCACGGCCCGACCGGGGTCACCGCCAGCCGCAGCCGCAGTCCGTTCTCCCACGCCGACCAGCGGTAGTCTGCGAGCAGGCCCAGGTTGGTGCTGGCCGCCGCGACTCTGGTCCGGACCAGCAGTCCGTCGGGCGCCGGGTCCACCGCGATCACGCGGCGGGTCAACCGGTCCAGGCCGATCCGGCGCCACTCCCGCGCCACCGAATCGCCGTGGTAGGCGATGTCGTTGTCGGTCGGCGCCCGCCAGACGTCCAGCACCGGCCCCTCGACCTCGATCCCGCCCAGCGACCGCAGCACCCCGCCGCGCCGGTCGAAGACACCGGGACCGAGGGCGATGGAATCGCCGTCCGAGGCGGCGGCCGGCACCCCAATTGGTCCACTGTGGACCTTGCGGCCGACGGCCAGCCGCGCCTGGCCCCAGGCTATCTCGTGACCGGCCGGTGCCCAGGGTGCGTCGGCGGCGAGGCTCGCGCGCACGGTCAGCCAGGTTTCCACCGTGCTCACCGGCAGGACGGCCAGCGCCGGTGGCAGCGGCAGCATGGTGCTGGTGCCGGCGGAAAGTGCCGGTACCTCAAGGGTTCCCGCGGCGATCTCCATGCCTTCGGTCTCGACGGTCCAGGTGAAGGCGAGGTGACCGGTGTCGGCGAAGTCGTAGCCGTTGACGATGCTCACCCGGCCGCGCTCGGCGTCCGGGTCGATCCGCACCGGGGCGATGATCCGCTGGAGTTCCAGCAGGCCGGGGGAGGGACGCCGGTCCGGGAA
>CAJCJE010000656.1 GCA_903970565.1 Candidatus Melainabacteria bacterium
GCTCTTCTCGATGGCCGCGACGCGGCCCTGATCGATCACCGGACGCAGCCCTCGACCGTTGACATAGTCGTCGAACGCCTGCCGGGTGCTCCAGCGCGGGGTGAAGCCGAAGATCTCCTTGAGCCGCGTGGTGTCGACAACGCGGCCGAAGTTCAGGTAGCGCAGCTGCTCGGGGCCGAAGTCCATCAGCCGGGTGCTGCGGAACAGCCTGGTCACCGGGGCCAGGATCGGTTCCGGCACGGTCAGCGGCAGCCGGCCGGCCCGGCGGATCGCCTGGGACAGCAGGAGCACGCCGTCCGCGCCGACGTTGAACACGCCGGGCAGATCGCGGGTGACCGCCCGGTGCAGCACGGCCAGCGCGTCCTCGGAGTGCAGCAGCTGTAGCCGCGCGTCCCGGCCCAGCGAGGTCGGCACCACGACCGGCAGCGCGAAGTACCGGGTCAGCACGGTGTCCACCTGCGGCCCGATCAGGTTGGTGAACCGCAGCGTGGTCACCGAGACGTCGGGACGCCGCCGACCGAAGCCGCGCACGTACCCCTCGACCTCGGCGTTGTCCTTGGCGTAACCGCTGGAGGGTAGTTCCTTGGGCGCCATGTCCTCGGTGAAGGCGGCCGGGTTGCGCGGACCGGAGCCGTAGACCGCGGCGGTCGACTTGACCACCAGCTTGCGTACCAGCATGGACCGCTGGCAGGCCGCGAGCAGCTGCATCGTGCCGATGACGTTCATTTCCTTGTGCAGCATCCGGCTACTGGGGCCGGCCGGATGCGCGGTGTTGGAGGCGTGCACGACGGTGTCCACCCGCGCGGTGGAGATCACCTTCGCGATCAGCGGGTTGCGGATGTCCGCACGGACGAACTCGGCCCGGCCCATCAGCTTGGCCAGTTCCGGCGACGGGGCGGCGGCGTCGACGCCGATCACCCGGTCGATCGAGGAATCCTCGGCCAATCGGGCAGCGAGATGACCGCCGAGGTAGCCATTCACCCCGGTGACCAGAACGACCTTGGGCGCCATCACCAACCCCTTACCGACGCTCGGCGCAGAACACGACTCTACTCGCGCGCCCGGCGCGGAACGCTCTCGTTCACGACAGATTTACGCAGGTCACAAGCGTGTTCTTGAGTACACCCGATCGGATGTACGCCGTCGAGGCGCATCGAGGCGTCGGCGCGGGAGGGAGCAATCGATTACATCCGCCGTAACCCACGGAAGTGGGTGTCAGGGTGACCGTAGGCGACGAAACGCCGGCCGAAGAGATATGTCGACAACGCGGTACGGCGCGATGACAGGCCGTCGAAGAAGGCCGGGAGATCGAGCTGCCGGAATCAGGACCACAGGACTACAGGTCCAGAAGCCGAGGCAGAGTCCGGAGGCGCGGGACCAGCCAGAAGGCGGCGCGGAGGGCTCTGGGTGCCCAGCAGGAGGCCGGGACGGGCAAGGCGCCGTCAGGCGCTCCGCCGTGACGAAGCACGGAGCGGACACCGACGGCGCCTTGGTCACCCGGTGGGCCGGTAGGCCCGACTGCCTGCGGACGTCAGACGTCTGCGGGCCGGTTGTGCTCGGTCACTTGCCCTGCTTGCGACGCGCGTGACGAGTCTTCCGCAGCAACTTGCGGTGCTTCTTCTTCGACATGCGCTTGCGGCGCTTCTTGATGACCGAGCCCATGCGGGTTCCTTCGCTGTTGATGGTCGTTACGACATCCACGTGCCGACGCCCTGGCGTAGCAGCGACTCCACCGCAGGAACCACTGTCAAAGGGTCGACCCTGCACGCGGAATCACACGCGCACCAGAGCACGCGACACGAACGGCCACCCAGTTTACCTGGGTGGTTGACGGCCCTCCCGCCGGGCGTGCGTTAGCAGCCCGCGGTGGGTGGAAACGGGCCGGAGAACCTACCTCGACGCGGGCGTTCAGCCCGCGTCGAAGTAAGCGTTCTCCAGGTAGTGGTGCACTGCCTGCTCGGGCACCCGGAAGGACTTGCCGACCCGAACGGCCGGCAGCTCCCCCGAGTGCACGAGACGGTAAACGGTCATTTTGGAGACGCGCATCATCGAGGCCACCTCGGCGACGGTCAGGAACTCAACCTGACCGAGACTTGTTGGCCCCGTCGTCTCCCTGCTCTGCGACGGCATGTGTCACCGCGCCTTTCGACACGTGTCGCGCCGTCGGCTTCCCCACCGACGGAACGGACACGCACGTGCTGTGTCGAGAGTAGCGGGACGGATGGGACTGCTGCGACGGGCGGGAAGAACATTTATGGTCGGTCGTACACCCGGAGCTGCGCATCTTGACCGGCCAGATTCACCCGACCGTGGACGTGGCGCATCGAAAAGCCCGAAGCCGGTGAAACCGAAACCCCGGACGGACGGCAGGACCGGACAGTCGGGAAGGCCCTCAGGCCCGCGGGGTGTGCGGCTTACCGAGTTCAGCCGAGCGGTCCCTGGCGGCCTCGATCGCGGCGAGCATCGCGGCGCGCACGCCGTGTCGTTCCAGCTCGCGGATGGCCATGATGGTGGTGCCGGCCGGTGAGGTGACCGCCTCGCGCAGCAGGACGGGGTGTTCGTTGCTCTCGGCCAGCATCTTCGCCGAACCGACCGCGGACTGGATGATCAGCTGCCCGGCGACCGCGCGCGGCAGGCCGAGCAGGATGCCGGCGTCGATCATGGCCTCGACCAGGTAGAAGAAGTAGGCCGGGCCGGAGCCGGACAGCGCGGTGACCGCGTCCTGCTGCGATTCGGGCACCCGGACCACCTGGCCGACGCTGGCCAGCATCTCCTCCACCGTGTTCAGGTGCCCCGAGGTGGCGTGCCGGCCGGGCGAGATGGCACTCATCGCCTCGCCGACCAGCATCGGCGTGTTCGGCATGACCCGCACCACCGGGGTCTGCTCGGGCAGCCTGCTCTCGTACAGCGCGGTCGGCAGGCCGGCACACAGCGACACGATCAGCGTCTGCGCCCGCAGGACCGGCGCCAGCTCGGTGAGCAGGGGGTCGATGTCCTGCGGCTTGACCGCGACCACCAGCACGTCGGCCCGCGCGGCGGCCTCGGCGACGGTCACCGAGGCCACGCCGTAGCGCTTGGTCAGCTCGACGCGGCGCGCCTCGGAGCGTTCGGTGAACAGCAGGTCGTCGGCGTTGCGGCCGGCGTGTATCAGGCCGGAGAGGAGCGCTTCGCCGATCTTGCCGGCGCCGAGTACCGCGGTGGTCGTCATGCGCACCAGGGTGCCAGACCCGCCGATCGGCGCCCCGGCCGCCGACGAGAGACCGACGAGCCGACCGAGGCAGCCGGGAGGTCAGCGTTCCAGGGGGTCAGCGTTCCAGGGGGGTCAGCGCCAGCTGGCGGGACTGGCAGATCAGCCGGCCGGTGGAGTCGATCACGGTGGCGTCCTCGTCGAACCACTGCCCGTGCACGGCCTGACAGGTGACCTCGACCCGCAGCCAACCGGGCGCCGGGTTGCCGCGTAACAGCGCGGTCAGCTGCACGGTGGGGGCCCAGCCGTAGCGGCCTAGGTTGAAGGTGACCGGCATGGCGATATCGCCGGCGACCAGGCCGAACAGCACCTCGGGCTGCTCAGCGCGCGGCCGGACCCACAGCCGAAGCCGCAGCGGGTCTCCGGTGCGGCCCTGGAGGAATCCGGCGTTGGCCGGATCGATCCGCACCTCGCAGGTCCGGCTCAGCCGAAACACGCTGGCCGCCGCAACCGTGCTCAGGTCGACGGAGTCCGGGCCCGGCTTGGCCAGCAGCTCGGGCAGGTCGCTCCAGGCCAGGGGGTCGTCGGTGAGCCGCCCGACGGTCACCGTCGCCTCGACGCAGCTGCGGCCACGCTGTTCGAGGTTGACCGCGACCACGCTGGCGGTGCGGCCGAGTTTGCGCAGTTCGGTCCGCAGCAGGACCGGCCCGACCTCCGGCGGCCGGAGGAACTGCGCGCTGACCGCGAGCGGATCGGTCGCGGCCTCGGCGCCGTCGCGCGGAGTCGCCGTACTGACCACGTGCACCGCCGCCCGGCCGAGCAGGGCCAGTACGAAGCCACCGTGCGGCCGACCGCCGACAGTCCAGTCGGCAGGCAGATCGACGGTGTACGTACCGTCCCCGAGCGGACGTACGGCGCTCACGGCCGAAAACAAGCCCGCAACGGTGGAACGTGGCCCAGTCACAACGCACTCCTTGCTGGCGGGGTAGCCCGACACCCTCGACCCTACCCCGGATCGATCATGAAATATCGATCAGAAGGCCAGCAGGTTGCTCAGGATCTCGTGGCCAGGGCCCTCAGGAAGAAGCCGAGATTGGCCGGACGTTCCGCCAGGCGGCGCATCAGGTAGCCGTACCACTGCACGCCATAGGGCACGTAGACGCGCACCTTCGCGCCGTCGGAGGCGAGTCGGCGCTGCTCATCGGGCCGGATTCCGTACAGCATCTGGAACTCGAAGCTGCCGGGCTTGCGGTCATACCAGCGGGCCCGCTCGTCGATCACCCGGATCAGCCGGGGGTCGTGGGTGGCGAACATCGGGTAGCCCTGGCCGCCGAGCAGCGCGTTGGCGCAGCGGACGTAGGACAGGTCGACCTCGTGCGGGTCGGTGAAGGCGACCGACTCCGGCTCGGCGTAGGCGCCCTTGCACAGCCGCACCCGTGAGCCGGTGCCGGCGAGGTCGCGGCAGTCCCCCTCGGTGCGGCGCAGGTAGGCCTGTAGCACGGCACCGGTCTTCGGGAAGTCCTTGCGCAGCCTGGCGAGGATGCCCAGGGTCGAGTCGGTGGTGGTGTGATCCTCCATGTCCAGCGTGACCGTGGTGCCCACCCGGTCGGCCGCGGCGGCGATCTCGGCGGCGTTGTCCAGCGCGAGCCGCTCGTCGAGTTTCTGGCCGACCGCCGAGAGTTTCACGCTGACCTCGGCGTACTCGGTGAGGCCACCGGCCGCCAGCGCCGAGAGCAGGCTCTTGTAGGCGTCCACGGTGGTCTTGGCCAGCGCGATGTCGGTGGTGTCCTCGCCGAGGTGGTCCAGCGTGACGTTGAGGTTCGCGGCGACGAGCTGCTCGGTGACCGAGACGGCCTCGGCGTTGGTCTCGCCGGCGACGAAGCGGCGCACGACGGCGCTGGACAGCGGTGCGGTGGCCACCAGGTGTCGGATCGTGTCGTTACCGGCGGCCGCCAGGATCAGGGAGCGGAGTGGATTCACAGCGGGCACTCTACGTCCTCGATCCGCCGGTTCGCCGCCGTCCGGCCCCGACG
>CAJCJE010000657.1 GCA_903970565.1 Candidatus Melainabacteria bacterium
GGGCGGCGCGGGCAGTCAGCTCGGGGCGAAGGTGAAGACCGTCGCCGACCTGTCGAACCTGGTCGGCAACAGCGTGCAACAGGCGACCACGGCGCAGATCAAGCTGGTCAGCGCCGCGACCACCGCGACCGGGTCGATCAAGTTCGGCAACCCGGTCGCCGAGCAGATGTCGGTGAACGCCGGGAGCATCACCGAGCAGGTCATCCTGGTCGACAACGCCTTCTATTTCCAGATCCCCGGCATGTCCGGCGCGACCGGCGGCAAGCCGTGGGTCGAGTTCACCACCGGCAACAGCTCCAATCCGATGGCGCAGCTGTTCAACGGGCTGATCAGCAGCATCCAGCAGAACGCCAACCCGACCGCCATGCTCACGCAGCTGGAGGCGGGCGGCACGCTGACCGGCAGTGACACCGAGCAGCTCAACGGCGTGCCCACCACGCACTACTCGATCACGGTGAACATCGCCAAGATGATCGCCAACCAGACCAACCCGACGATGAAGCAGCTGCTCACCGCCGCCCAGGCCCAGGGCCTGACCGACTACCCGGTCGACGTCTGGCTCAACGGCAACAACCTGCCGGTGCAGATGACCATCAAGATGCCCTCGATCGGGACCGGGACCGCCGTGGCCGCAGGCGGTCTGACCACCATCGACCTGAGCAACTGGGGCGCCCCGGTGAACATCACCGCACCGCCCGCCAGCCAGGTCGGCACGCTACCGACCGGAGGCTGAGCAAGCACGTCCTCCGGTGTTGCCGGGCAACCCCGGTGTTGCCCGGCAACGGAAAATCGCCTGCCGGGCAACACCGCGCCTCGCGTCGACCATCCACAGTGGATACTGGAGAGTTGGCCTACTCGGAGTCCACCACTGCCCAGTCCTCGCCGTCCGGGGGCGAGTATCGAACGAGAACGTGAGCCGGAGCCTCCTGCCGTATCCGCCGCGCAAGTACCTCGCCCTGCGCGATGAAGGCGGCCTCGTCATCCTCGCTGGCAAAGGCCGATTCCTGCGGAGCGTCGGCGTTGTAGGTGGCCTGGAAGCGCTCATCCCAGGCACTGATCGCCTCGCGTAGTTCGTCGCTCAGCGGCACGATCGCGTCGATCTCGTCGACGTCGTACGGCTCCGGAAAGTCGTCGTCCGCGCAGACCCACAGCGGCCACGTGCCCCAATCGGCCCGCAGCCCAAGAGTGAGATCCGCCGCGTTGTTGGCGTCGATCATGGGAACGCTTCTACCTTTCTGCTCGCCGAGGCCGTCCTCGCCTGCCTGGACGACCTCGGACGCGGCTGATCGGCCCTCAGCCGATGGTACGCAGGAACGCCTGCCAACCCACCGGATGCACGGCCAGGCTTCCCGCAGCCGGATTCTTCGAGTCGCGCACCGCGACCGCGGGCCCGACAAACGCGACCTCGACGCAGTTGCCGTTGTTGCCCTGACCGCTGTAACTGCTCTTGCGCCAACTCGCGTGATCCAGAAAAGCGACCTCGACACAGTTGCCGTTGCCACCCTGACCGCTGTGGCTGCTCTTCCGCCACACCGCGCCAGTTACATCCACAATGGACATTGGACAATCGTCCTCTCACAAGGAGTACAGCTCACTGCCCAGCCTTTCGATGAACGCCACCGAATCGACCGGAGACAGCGCCGCAGACCGCAGGTTGTCGAAGATGAGTTTAGCCTCCGCCGTCTCCTGCGGTTTCTCCATGTGCAGTGCCCCGGTCACGTACTCGACGTAGAGCAGGTCGGGGTCTTCCGGATCGGTGAACTGCAACAACGTGAAGGCACCATCCATACCCGCGTGCGGGCCGTTCGCACTCGGCAGCACCTGAAGCGAGACCGTAGCCAGCTCCGTTGCCTCGATCAGCCGCCGCAACTGCGCCCGCATCACTTCGGCGCTGCCCACGGTTCGACGCAGGCCGGCCTCGTCCATGATCGCGATCAAGGTCAGCGGCTCCTGCTCGTCGATGAGCCTGCCCTGGCGAATCAGTCGGGCGCTGATCTGATTTTCCAGCTCTTTCTTGGTTCGCTTGATCCGACCGGCACCGAGTAGCGCCCGAACATAGTCCTCGGTCTGCAACAAGCCGGGTATGTACATCAGCGATAGTTCAAGGGAGGTCAGCGCCTCCGTTTCCAGGCCGATGAAGCCTCGGTCCCGGATGCCGAAGGCCTGCCACCAGCCGGGTCGCATCGCCTGCCGAGCCAGGTCCAGCAGGTCCGGGTCATAGACGTCGTAGACGTCCATCATGCTGCGCACCAGGTGCACGTCCGCACTGGTCGCGGCCCCCTCGATCCGGCCGAGCGCGCTGCGCGTCTTGTCCAGCTTCGGCGCGGCCTCCTCCAGGCTGAGGCCGGCCTCCTCGCGCAGTGCGCGCAGTTTGCGGGCCAACCGGCGCCTGCGCAGGGTTGGACTGCTCTGCGTGCTCATCCGCTTCCCTTCAGTAATGCCAGGAAGCCATCATGATCCCAAATGGGAATCCCAGCATTGGGAATCCCACGGCAGGTGAGACAGCAGGTGCGAACGCCGAGTCAGCCGCGCGCGGCGGTCCTGGCGGCGAGCACGGCGTCGTAGAGGGCCTTCTTGCCGACGTCCGAACTGGCCGCGACATCGGCGACGGCTTCCTTGAGCCGCTGGCCCTCGGTGACCAACTGCTCGACCAGCGCGGTCAGCTCCTCCACGGCCATCGCCTCCGGCACCGGAGCCCCGGCGACGACTACGGTCACCTCGCCGCGCACGCCCTCTTCGGCCCACGCCGCCAACTCTCCGAGGCCGCCCCGGCGCACCTCCTCGTACGGCTTGGTCAGCTCGCGGCACACCGCCGCGCCCCGCTCGGCGCCCAGGACCTCGGCGGCGTCGGCGAGGGTCACCGCGACCCGGTGCGGAGACTCGAAGAAGATCCAGGTTCGCGGTTCGGCGGCCAGCTCGGTCAGCCAGCGGCGGCGCTCACCCGGTTTGCGCGGAGCGAACCCTTCGAAGCAGAACCGGTCGCTGGGCAGACCGGACAGGGCCAGGGCGGTGGTCACCGCTGACGGACCGGGCACGCAGGTCACGTCCAGATCCTCGGCGATACAGGCCGCGACCAGGCGATAACCGGGGTCGGACACGCTGGGCATCCCGGCGTCGGTGACCAGCAGCACGGTCGAACCGGCCCGGATCGCCTCCAGCAGACCGGGCAGCCGGGCGATTTCGACCGATTCGTAGAAGCTGAGCACCCGGCCGGTCGGCGCCACGCCGAGGGCGGCGGCGAGCGAACGCAGCCGCCTGGTGTCCTCGGCGGCGACCACGTCAGCGGTGCCGATCATCTCCACCAGCTTCGGCGAAGCATCCCGCGCATCGCCCAAAGGCGTCGCGGCCAGCACCAACCTGCCCGATCCAGATTCACGCTTCACAACGCCCACCCTACGATCGGTGCCGTGCGGGAACCGATCGAGACGGCAGAGCGCGACGGCGGCGCTGTTGACACGCTCGCGCCGGAGGCGGACGTCGACGACGAGGACTACTACCTCGACGGTGAGTACGCCGAGTACGCCGACGAGGACGACGACG
>CAJCJE010000658.1 GCA_903970565.1 Candidatus Melainabacteria bacterium
GGCCGGGTGGCCTGGCACCGTGCGCGTCCCCGCCGGCAGCTGTGCGCCGTGCTCGGCGGTCCAACCGGCGAGCGGCCAGTGGCTGAGGTCGAAGCCGAGCGGGGCCTGGACCACTCGCAACGCCGCCCGATCGGGTGTGTCAGTGATCACGGCGGTCTCGTCGACCCGCTTGACCGTGTCCGTGCACGGAAGCACCGGAACCACGGCTGGCGCCCCGGCCGAGACCGCCGTCACGACCTGCCGGATCAGTGCCGGTGGCGCGTATGCGTGTCGCAGCCGGTGCAGGAGGGCCACCGACGCGCCCGGCGCGATGTCGCGAGCCGTTGCCACGAACGACCGTGTCGAGTCGAATATGTGTTTCTCGACACCGACGACCCGGATCGAGGTGGACGACGCGGGAGAACCGGTTGGCTCGGCTGATCGGCCGACGAATTCGCCGCGCGCCGTGAGACTGGAAGCCGCGAGACTGGAAGCCGCGAGATCGGAAATGGCCCCGGTCATCTCGTCCAGTTCGGACTCGAGAACGACCAGGGCCACGATATCGATACAGTCAGCAGCGACGAGATTACTCAGTATCGGCGCCAACAATGATATTTTGCTGGCCGCCGAGAATCCGGCATCAACATCAGAAATGCCAGTGTCCGGTGTGGAATAAGGGCCGAACCGGCCGGCACGTCCAATGACGGGAACGAGTGCGACAACGTTCATTGCCTCGTCGAACCCAGGATCGGGCGTACTGGCCAATTCGGTCGCTGTGGTTTCAGACGCCAGTGGTGAGGACCTCGTCGAGGAGAACCTCGGCCTTGTCCTCGTCGGTTCCCTCTGCCAGCGCGAGTTCGCTGACCAGTATTTGTCGTGCCTTGGCCAACATCCGCTTCTCACCAGCGGACAATCCGCGATCCTTCTCGCGTCGCCAGAGGTCGCGCACCACTTCGGCTACCTTGTTCACGTCACCGGACGCGAGCTTCTCAAGGTTGGCCTTGTACCGTCGAGACCAGTTCGTTGGCTCTTCGGTGTGCGGAGCTCGCAGCACATCAAAGACCCGATTCAACCCTTCCTGACCGACAACGTCCCGCACACCGACGATTTCGGCGTTGTCCGCGGGGACGCGAACGGTCAGGTCTCCTTGGGCGACCTTGAGAACGAGGTATTTCTTCTCCTCGCCCTTGATCACACGGGTCTCGATTGCCTCGATGAGAGCGGCACCGTGGTGCGGGTAGACGACGGTCTCTCCGACCTTGAAAACCATGTGTCCTCTGCCCCTTTCGCTGATGCCATGTTAACACGTCCTGCAACGTCACCGCTCGTGGCGAAGCATCCGTAAGTGCAGGTCAGGGGGCCGATCGGGGGTTGACAAACCGGTATGGGACGTGCATCGACGGTGGGTCCGATCATGCGTGGGGGTACCACATGGGGCCGCTCGTATCGGCCAGCGTTAGGCTGCGCAGCGGATGGCGTGACCGGCGTGGTGTCTTCGGTATGGAATGTCCTGCTGGGCGCACCGCGTACAGGTCGCTGGTACCCGAGGAAGGACCCCGCACGGTGAGTCGCGCGCAGGACCCGGCGTCTGTCAACGCACCCGAATTCTCGCCTGCCCGAGTTGGGGCCCGCCGAGGCGTCCTCTCCCGCCTCGCGCCGGCAGTGACCGGGCTCGGCATCGCCGTGCTGCTGGTCGGCTGTGGCGCCGGCCAGATCACCCAGACCGACACCCAGCAGTCCGGGGTGAACGGGGCCAGTGGCCAGGTTGGCGCGATCACCATTCGCGACGCCGAGCTGACCTACCCGAACAACCCGCAGGGTGTCTACGCGCCCGGTTCGAACGCCTCGCTGGTCGTCACGATCGCCAACACCGGCATCCTCGGCGACGAGCTTCTCTCGGTGAGCAGCCCGGCCGCCACCAGCGTGAGCATCGACGGCTCCGCGAGCGGGACCAAGCCGCTGCCCGGCAACTTCTCCATCTCCTCCGGCACGGATGTCGACGACGCCACCGGCGTCCTCCTGGTGCCGACCACCGCGCCTACCCCGGCGGCGACCACCACCACCGCACCGAGTTCCGGTGCGACCACGACAACGCAGACCTCGGGCGAGGGCAGCTCGGATTCGGCCGGCTCGACCAGTTCGAACATGACCGGCACGCACGGCTCGACGTCGAGCACCAAGGGGGCGCCGACCACCTCGCACGCGCCCGCGCTGCCGCCGGGCACCGTGCGGATCATGCTGACCGGGATTCGCACGATCAACGGCCAGCCGCTGCGTGCCGGCCTGTCCATCCCGATCACCTTCACCTTCGCCCGCGCGGGCCAGGTGACCCTCCAGGAGGTGCCGATCGCGGCGGCTCCGGACGGGCTTCGGCTGGACACCGCCTCGGACAACCCCGGCGATAACAGCTGACCTTCTCCGACCACCCTGCGGCCGGTTCCCTCTGGGGGACCGGCTGCGGTGCGTTGCCGGGGCTTGGCGTTTCGGGCGCCCGGCCGGCGGTATTGTCGGGGGCGACCACTAGGTTCGGCGATCGTGGCGACGAAGAACGTGCGGACCAAGTCGGCTGGTTACCGCTGTGGTGACTGCGGGCACGAGATGGCCAAGTGGCTCGGCCGCTGCCCGGAGTGTCAGGCCTGGGGAACGATCGAGGAGCTGGCCGCCGCGCGGCCCGCGCTGGCCAAGGTGATCGCCGGCGCGCCGAGGTCGCCGGCCCGCCCGATCGGCCACGTCGACATCGAGGTCGCCAAGGCGAGGCCAACCGGGGTCAGCGAACTGGACCGGGTTCTCGGTGGCGGCATCGTGCCCGGCGCGGTCGTGCTGCTTGCCGGTGAGCCGGGGGTGGGCAAGTCGACCCTGCTGCTGGAGGTCGCCTACCGCTGCGCCGAACAGTCCGTCGGCGGCGCCATCGGCCCCGCGCTGTACATCACCGGCGAGGAGTCGGCCGGCCAGGTCCGGTTGCGCGCCGAGCGGACCGGCAACATCCACGACAACCTCTATGTCGCCGCCGAGAGCGATCTGTCGGTGCTGCTCGGTCATGTCGACGCGGTCAGACCGGGGCTGCTGATCGTCGACTCGGTACAGACCATGTCCACCACCGCCGTGGACGGGGTGCCCGGTGGCGTCACCCAGGTTCGCGCGGTGACCTCCGGGCTGATCGCGCTGGCCAAGGAGCGCAACCTGCCGGTGGTGCTGGTCGGGCACGTCACCAAGGATGGTTCGGTGGCCGGCCCTCGGCTGTTGGAACACCTCGTCGACGTGGTCCTACAGTTCGAGGGTGACCGGCATTCCACGCTGCGGCTGGTGCGCGGGGTGAAGAACCGGTTCGGCGCCGCCGACGAGGTCGGCTGTTTCGAACTGCGGGAGGACGGCATCGTCGGCGTGCCCGACCCGTCCGGGCTGTTCCTCAACCGGCGGCAGGAGCAGGTCGCCGGCACCGCGATCACGGTGATCATGGAGGGCAAACGGCCGCTGCTGGGCGAGGTGCAGGGCCTGGTTGCCAAGTCCGTGCTGCCGGCGCCCCGGCGCGCGGTCAGCGGGGTGGATTCGGCGCGGGTGGCGATGGTGCTGGCGGTGCTGAGCAAGCGGGCCAAAATGGGCCTCGGCGATCACGACGTCTACGCCGCCACCGTCGGCGGGATGCGGATGATCGAACCGGCCTCGGATCTGGCGGTCGCGCTCGCGGTGGCCTCCGCGCACTGGGAGACCACTCTGCCGACCGGCATGGTGGTGATCGGTGAGGTCGGCCTGGCCGGCGAGGTCCGCCGCGTCCCCGGTGTCGGCCGCCGCCTGGCCGAAGCGGCCCGGCTCGGCTTCAACCGCGCGCTGGTCCCCCCGGACTCCGGCCCGCTGCCGGAGAATGTTCGCGTCACCGTCGTACCCGACGTCGGCTCCGCCTTGCAGGCTCTCGTCGACTGACCAACCGCTCCATGACCAGCGGATATACTGGATTATCCACAGCGGCGAGAGTTATCCACAGTTCCCGATTTCCGGCTTGGCCGCCCCGCGACACGATCGATAGGCTTGACGCGGGGCGCCGGCCCCCGGGCGGGCGGGGGCTATCGGCGCGGCTGAAAATTTTGAGGGGACGGGTGTGTTTGCGGGCGGGTGCCCGGCGGGGTGAACGGGCGCCGGGACGAGGCTGACCGGGCAGCCCGCACGGAACCCTTTGCTCGGACTGACCGGCAGCCGGCACGGAAACCCTGCTCGGACCGACCGGCAACCGACGGGCTGAAACCGAAAACGCCGGCTGACAGCATCAGAGGCTGTCGACCGGTGTTCTCGACGAACGGGTCAGGACAAGCGGTTCAGGACGAACGGTTTAGAACGAGCGGCCAGAACAAGCGGTTCAAGACGAACGGTTCAGAACGAGCGGTCGGGACAAGCCGGTCAGTTCGAGCCGGCCGACAGGAGTTGAGCGCAGCGGATCAGGCCGAGGTGGCTGTAGGCCTGCGGGTGGTTGCCCAGCGAGCGTTCCGCGACCGGGTCGTACTCCTCCGGCAGCAGACCGGTCGGGCCGGCGGCGTCCACCAGTTGCTCGAACAGTTCCTCCGCCTCGGTGCGTCGACCGGTGAGCAGGTACGCCTCGATCATCCATGCCGCGCACAGGTGGAAACCGCCCTCGTTGCCGGGCAGTCCGTCGTCCCGGTGGTAGCGGTACACGGTCGAACCGCTGCGCAGTTCGGACTCGATCGCGGTGACCGTGGCCTGGAACCGAGGGTCGGCCGGGTCGATCAGTCCGGACAGGCCGACGTGCAGCGAGGCCGCGTCCAGGTCGAGGCCGTCGTAGGCGGTGGTGAACGCACCGATGCCGCCACTCGCGTCGGCGTGCCAACCGTTGGTGAGCACGTCCTCGGCGATCTCGGCGCGCAGTGCCTCCCACGCCGGGTCGATCTCCCGGTCGTAGCGCTGACCGAGGCTGATCGCCCGGTCCAGCGTCAGCCAGCACATCACCTTCGAGTAGACGTGATGCCGAGGCGTGTCACGTTCTTCCCAGATGCCGTGGTCAGCCTCGGACCAGCGCTCGCCGACCGCGTAGGCCATCGCGCCGACCATCCGCCAGTCGTCGTCGGTGAGCTTGCCGCGTGCCTCGCTGAGCACCGCGACCAGATCGGCGACCGGGCCGAACACGTCCAGTTGGACCTGCTGGTTGGCCAGGTTGCCCACCCGCACCGGCCGCGAACCCGCATAGCCGGGCAGCGTGTCGATCACGGCTTCCGGACCGAGCGTGGTGCCGGCGATCGTGTACAGCGGGTGCAGCCGCTCGGGGCCGGGCAGCGTCGCGAGCACGCCGTGCAGCCAGCTGAGGAACGCCTCGGCCTCACCCGTCGAGCCGACCGAGACCAGCGCCTTCGCGGTCAGCGCGCCGTCCCGCAGCCAGCAGTACCGGTAGTCCCAGTTGCGGATGCCGCCGATCTCCTCCGGCAGCGAGGTGGTCGCCGCGGCCATGATCGCGCCGGTCTCCGCGTGGCACAGACCACGCAGGGTCAACGCCGACCGGGCCACCAGGTCCCGCTGCACACTGGGCAGCGTCAACTCGGCCAGCCACTCCGACCAGTAGCTGCCCGCCCTGGACCGCCGTTCCGGCTCGCTCAGTTCGTGTTCGCCCAGATCCGTCGTGCCGCACCGCAGTTCCAGCACGACCGGTTCGCCGTCGACCAGGTCGACGACGGCGGTCGCGGTCTCGTGCATACCGTCCGAACTGATCTGCCAGTCCAGGCCTGGCGCACGCAGCACCATCGGATCACCGGTGCCCAGCACCCGCAGGCCCTCGGCCTCGGCCTGTAGCCGCACCGCGACCTGACCGAACTCCGGGCGCGGCGCGAACGTCACCGCGGCCTTGGTCGCGCCGGAGATCACTCGGATCACGTCGGTCCGGTGCGATTCGGTGTAGTGGTCGAGGTAGTCCGTGACGAGCAGCCGCGACCAGCGGGTTTCCACGATCGTGGTGCCGGGCAGGTAACGCTGGCCCAGCGGCAGGCCGTTGCGGTCGGGCTTGACGGTGAAGTGTCCGGCTCCGGTGCCGCCGACCAGGTCCGCGAACACCGCGGCCGAGTCGGGTTCCGGGTGGCACATCCAGGTCAGCCGCGCGTCCGGGGTCAGCAGCGCGACCGAGGTCTCGTTGGCCAGCATGGACAGTCGTTCGATCGGCGGCGCCGACTCGCCGTAGAGCCAGGTCCGGCGCTCCTCGACCAGGAAGGCCAGCACGATCGACACCGTCTCGGTGTCGTCGATGGTGAACTCGGCGAGGGTGTCGACGAAACCGACCTTGATACCGAGGTCCGGACCGGCCAACCGGGCGAAGGCCTTCTCGTCGGTCACGTCGTCGCCGATGAACATCGCCGCCGTCGCGCCGGCCTGGTGCCGCAGCACGTCGAGGGCGTGGCCCTTGTCGGTCTGGATCACCGCCAGCTCGATGACGGCCTTGCCCTCGGTGACCTGCACGCCGGTCCAGGTCGCCGGTCCGCTGCGAACCGCGGCCAGCACCAGTTCGGCCTCGTCGGCAGCCGCGCGCCGGACGTGCACGGCGACGCTCGCCGGCTTGACCTCCAGCTGGACCCCGGGGTGCCCGACGATCAGTTGTTCGAGGGCGCCCTGGAGGCCGCGGTGCAGGGTCCTCGCCTGATCGTCGAGCGCGTGGACGAATCCGACGTCGAACTCGGAACCGTGGCTGCCGACCAGATGCACCTCCGACGGCAGCCGGGAGAGCGTGGCCAGGTCGCGCAGGGCACGGCCGGAGATCACCGCGGCGGTGGTTTCGTGTAGCGCGGCAAGGGCGCGCAGCGCACCAACCGATTCAGACCTCGGCCGAGCTTGCTCCGGGTCTTCCACGATGGGTGAGAGGGTGCCGTCGTAGTCGCAGGCCACCAGCAGACGTGGAGTCCTGGCGAGCCGCACGATGGCGCGACGGAGTTCGGGAGAAAGGGCCTCGGCGGTCA
>CAJCJE010000659.1 GCA_903970565.1 Candidatus Melainabacteria bacterium
CCTGTCCAACGATCTGTTCACCGCCTTCCTCGACGAGACGATGACCTACTCCGCCGGCTGGTTCGCGCCGGGTTCGACCGATCTCCCCGACGCGCAGCGCCGCAAGATCGACGGAATCCTGGACCTGGCAGGTGTCCGGGACGGCAGCCGGGTACTGGAGATCGGCACCGGCTGGGGTGAACTGGCGCTGCGGGCGGCCAAGCGCGGCGCGCAGGTCACCTCGCTGACCATTTCGGTGGAACAGCGCAACCTGGCCATCCGCCGGATCGCCGAGGCCGGCCTGTCCGACCGGGTCGACGTCCAACTGCGCGACTACCGGCTCGCCGAGGGCCAGTACGACGCGGTGGTCAGCGTGGAGATGATCGAGGCCGTCGGTGAGGAGTACTGGCCGACCTACTTCGCCACCATCGACCGCCTGCTGGTGCCCGGTGGCAAGGTCGGGCTCCAGGCGATCACCATGCCGCACGACCGGATGCTGGCCACGCGCAACTCCTACACCTGGATTCACAAGTACATCTTCCCCGGCGGCCTGTGCCTTTCCGTGCCGGCCATCGAGCAGAACGCCGCCGAGCACACCAACCTGCGCATCACCCAGCGGCGCGAACTCGGCGAGCACTACGCCACCACGCTTCGCCTGTGGCGGCAACGGTTCCTGGATGCCTGGCCGCTGGTCAACCAGTACGGGTTCGACGACACCTTCCGCAGGATGTGGGAGTTCTACCTGGCCTACTCCGAGGCCGGTTTCCGTGGCCGCTACCTCAACGTCTGGCAGTTCGGGATGGTCAAGTCCGCCTGAGCGGTACCCGAGGAAAATACTCAGATGCCCTGGCCGGCGCCGATGATGGCGCCGGCCAGGGCGCTCAGGCACGGCAGTCCGGTCAGGCACCCCGGAAGCAGACCGACTCTCACGGTCCCGGCGACCCCACTCCAGCCGGCGCGATAGGACAACTCCTCGACCTACGTAACGAATCCCGTGACAAAGCAGGCGAGCGTCCCGACGAGCAACAGCCAGCCGAACATCCGCGCGACCTTTCCCGGTGGCTGGCTCGGCCGCCGGGTACGGGGTCGGCGGGTGGTGCGCTCGGTCAGTTTCGGCACCGGGACGGAATCTCCACCACCGAACGGCGATCCGGTCGCCCCGAACGGCGATCCGCCTGCGCGCCGAGGACCCACCGCCGCCCGCCTCTCACCCACACCAACCCGGTAAGCATAGCCACGCCGCCACGGCTTCCCAGGCGGTTCACCGAAACCATCGCACACACCACCGGGCTGCCTCTCAGACGAGGACAGCCCGGTGATGGGAAAGCGAGGAATCAGGCCGGAACCGCGAAGTGCATGATCGGGGAACTGGTCGGTTGCTGGGAGCCGCCGGCCGGTTCGACGGTGATGCCGATCTGCCGGGCGTTGCCGAGATCGGTCACGTTCAGCGTGCCGCCGCTGCCGTTGCCCAGCAGGCCCAGCGAGTGGAAGCCGGCGGAGTTGATGCCCCACACCTGGTAGGTCCGGTTCGCCGGCTGCACCGGCATGTTCGCGGTGACCAGCACGGTCTTGTCCAGACTGCGCGAGGTCAGCATCGTTGCCGAGCCGCCGTCGGCGGTGCCGGACGCGGTGTGCACGTCGGGAGCGGCGAGTAACTGGGCGACCGGCGCGTACTGCTGCTGCGCCTGGCTGAGCGCTCCCTGCGCGGTCTGCAACTGGTGGTTGGCGTTGATGGCCACCACGCCGAACGCGCCGGCGACCAGAATCGCGACGGCGGCGGCGGCCACGCTGATGCGCGTCGTCCACTTGCGCCGCCGGATCGCGCCGAGTTCACCGTCGGCACCGACCAGGCGAAGGCCGCCCGGCGTCTCCTGCCGGGTGCGGGTGATCTCCACCAGCACGCGCTTCCTGAGGTTCTCCGGCGGCGTCACCGCGACCGCGGCCCCCAGCCGGGAGGCGGTGGCGACCAGTTCGGCGACCTCGTGGGTGCAGGCGGAGCACTCCGCGAGATGGAGTTCGAAGACCTCGCGTTCATCGGGGTCGAGGGCATCCAGGGCATACGCCCCGGTCAGTGTGTGCACATCCGGGCTCATCCCGTCACCCCCAGGCAGTCGCGCATCCGGATCAGGCCGTCACGCAGTCGAGTTTTGATGGTGCCGAGCGGCGTGTCCAGCAGTTCGGCAACTTCGCGGTAGGTGTTTCCGTTGTAATAGGCCAGCACTATCGACTGTCGCTGGAGGTCGGTCAGTCCGGACAGACACCGCCGGACCTGTTCGCTCTCCAACCGGGTGGCCACCTCTTCGGCGACCTCGTCGAACTCCCGGTCGTTGGACATCGCGGCGACCCGCTGGTCCCGGTCGGTGGAGGCCTGCGCGGAGCGCACTCTGTCCACCGCCCGTCTGTGTGCCAGCGTCATCGCCCAGTTCAGCGCGCTGCCGCGCTCCGGGGTGTACCGGGAGGCGGTCCGCCACAGTTCGACGAGAACCTCCTGGGTGACCTCCTCGGACTGCGCGTGATCCCGCACGATCCGCCGGACCAGACCGAAGATCGGACTGGCGATCAGGGCGTAGAGCTGTTCGAACGCGCTTTCGCTCCCCCGCGCGACCTCTACCAGCAGTTCCTCGGCCGTCGGTGCGGGCAGGCCAAGGCCAGCATCGATTGTTCGGCGCAGTGGCCGAACCGAGTCGTTCATGCTGGCCCCTTTCAGGAATATCGTCGCGCGTCGACTACTGAACATTCGGAGTCAGGTTCGAGGTGGATTGCCACCACCGTCGATTACTCATCGTAGCCGCGCGGGCCGGTCTCCTGACATCGACGAAAGACGGCAACGACGAAGGGCCGTCTCCGGCTGGGATCATGGTAGTCACGAACAACCGACCGTGAAGGAGCAGCAGAGGTGTCGATTGCCGTCGCAGTGACGCAGTTCTCCGCCGGACTGGACAAGGACGCGAATCGCGCGCTGGTCACCGAGTCGATCGAGGCCGCCGCCGAGGCCGGCGCGGAACTCGTGGTCGCCCCGGAGTACAGCATGTACTGGGACGCCAGGAACGTCGGGACGGACGACTCCTTTCCGGAGCCGCTGGACGGACCCTTCGTCACGGCGGTGCGGGAAACGGCGTCCTCGGCCGGAATCGCCGTGGTGGTCGGGATGACCGAACGGGTCGATGACGATCCCCGCCCGTCGAACACGGTGGTCGCGGTCGGGGCGGACGGGGCGTTGCTGGGCACCTATCGCAAGGTGCATCTCTACGACGCCTTCGGTTTCCGCGAATCCGACACCATCCGGCCCGCCGAGATCGTCCCGCCGCTGACCTTCCCGCTCGGCGGCCTCACCTTCGGCGCGATGACCTGCTACGACCTGCGTTTCCCGGAAATGGCCAGGACCCTGGTCGATGCCGGCGCGAACGCGATCGTCCTGCCGGCCGCGTGGGTGGCCGGGCCGGCCAAGGAGGATCAGTGGACGACGCTGGTGCGCGCGCGGGCGATCGAGAACACCGCCTACGTGCTGGCCGCCGGGCAGACCGGACCGTACTGCGCGGGCCAGAGCCTGATCGCCGACCCGATGGGCGCCGTGCTCGCCGCTGCCGGGGAGGCACCCGGCAGCGCGCTCGGTCGCCTGTCGGCCGAGCGGCTCGACGCGGTGCGCGCGAAGAACCCCTCGCTGGCCAACCGCCGGTTCCGCGTGCTGCCGGCCTGAGAAGCAGGCCCGTTCACAGGCTTGCGCGAAGATATGAATGGTAGTTCACTACTTGTATGCCCTACCGGCACACACCTGCGGTGCAGGCCAAGCTGGCTGCCTCCCGCAAGGCGATCCTGTGGGCTGCGGTCGCACTGCTCGCCGAACACGGCTACGCCGGCTGTTCGGTGGCGGCGGTCGCCGCGCGGGCCGGGGTGGCCACGGGCAGCGTCTATCGGCACTTCCCCAGCAAGAGCGATCTGGTGACCGAGGTGTTCCGGCTCAGCGCCGGCCGCGAGGTGGCCGCCGTCGCCGAGGCCGCGCGCCGTCCCGGCACGGTCGCCGAGCGGGCCGGCGCGGTGGTGGAGACCTTCGCCGGCCGGGCGTTGAAGTCGCCGCGCCTGGCCTACGCGCTGCTGGCCGAACCGGTCGATCCGGCCGTGGACGCCGAGCGGCTGGTGTTCC
>CAJCJE010000660.1 GCA_903970565.1 Candidatus Melainabacteria bacterium
GCAACCGCCGCACCGGCGGTACCGGCCTCGGCCTGGCGATCAGCCTGGAGGACGCCCGGCTGCACGGTGGCTGGCTGGACGCCTGGGGAGAACCGGGCCAGGGTGCCAGTTTCCGGCTGACCCTTCCGCGCCGGCCCAACACCGTGCTCACCGACAGTCCACTTGCCCTGATCCCGTCGGACGCCCAGACCCCCATCGAGGCCGAGAACCCCGTCGTGTCGGCGACCCCCAACGGCATCGGCGCGACCGTGTCCGGCCTGGTCACCGCGACCGCCGAGGTCTACGCGATACCGTCGGCGCCGGAGGAGCCCGCGCCGAGGAGTTGGCTCGGCCAGGAGGCCAGCGACCTCGACGAGCCGGCCGATCTGGCCGAACCCGGCGATACCGAACCCGGCGACACCGACAGCCGCGACGACATCCACCGCGCGGCCGAGGCCGAGAGCCAGCAGCCGCTACGAGGATTCACCGGCCTGAGCGTGCCGGCCGCGCGGACCGAGGACCGATCATGACCCAGCACCCGAGACATCCCCGGCCGGCTCGGCGCCGCTTACCGCCGGCCGCGACCGTGCTGGCCGGCCTCGCCCTGCTGGCTGGCTGCGCCACCATCCCCACCCAGACCGAGCCGTCGCCGCTGCCCTTCGGCAACGGGCAGAGCGCCGCCGCGTCGGTACCGCAGCCGCCCGAGGGCGTGAGCCCCCTCGACCTGGTCCAGGACTGGGTGCGCGACGGGGGCAGCCCGGTCGGCAAACACGCCGCCGCCCGCGCCTACCTGGCCAACTCCTCCAAGGCGAGCTGGAACGACGCCCTGTCGCTGACCATCGTCGACGACAACGTCATCACCGAACCGGGCCCACCGGTGCCCGGCCACACCGGCAGCGAGCAGACCGTGCTGCTGCGCGGCCAGACCATCGGCGAGCTTGGCGCCGACAACGGTTTCCAGCCGCAGTTCACCAGTCTCGAACTGCCCATCACCGTCGCCAAACAGGCCGACGGCGACTGGCGGATCGTGCACCCGCCCGACGGCGTCGTGCTGACCGAGACCGAGTTCCAGCTCTACTACCAGCAGGTCAAGATCTACTTCTTCGACCCGTTCTTCGGCGCGCTCGTCCCGGACCTGCGCTACATCGCGGAGGACCCGCAGAGCGACGAGCCGGCCAGGGTGATCGACCTGTTGCTGTCCGGACCCTCCGACGCGATGGCCAATGCCGTGCGCTCCGCGATCCCCAACTCGGTGACCACGAAAACCGTGCCGGCGATCGACCCCACCAACGGCGCGATCGTGGTGAACCTGGCCAATCTCAACGACCAGACCGAACACAACAAGCAGCTGATCATCGCGCAGATCGTGATGTCGCTGCACCAGGTCTCGCCAGGCCCGGTGATCGTCCAGTCCGACGGGGTGTCCCTGGTCGCCGGGCACGACAAGTGGGTCGCCGCCGACCTGCCCTCCTACAACGCGACCACCACCCCCAGCGCCGGCCAGCCCGGTCTGGTGGCCGCGCACGGCAGACTGTTCTCGCTCAAGGACGGCAGCGTGGTACCCGGTGGGGCCGGCGACGGCAGCTACCAGGTGATCACCGGCGCCCAGTCCGAGGACGGCTCCGAACTCGCCCTGGTCTGCGCCGGCCCGTCCGGCGAACAGCTCCGGGTCGGCGGCTACGGCAAGTCCGACGCCGTCGTCGATCTCCCGGCCACCCAGCTCACCCGGCCCACCTGGGCGCCGGGTGACGCGGCCGGCGATCCCAGCAACCAGGTCTGGACCGTCGCCGACGGCCAGTCGGTCGTGCAGGTGCTCAACACCCAGCAGAACACCTGGATCGCCAACAACGTGGACGCCAGCGCCCTGGTCACCTTCGGTCAGATCACCGACCTCCGGCTTTCCCGCGACGGCACCAGGGTCGCCGCGATCGCCGGCGGTCATCTGCTGGTGGGCGCGGTTGTCACCGACCCGCAGAGCGGCGCGGTCGCCATCAAGCAGGTCAGCCCGCTCCAGGCGGACAACATCACCAACGCGGTCAGCGTGGACTGGCTCGACCAGGCCACCCTCGCCGTGGCGACCAGTCAGCCGAATCTGCCGGTGGTCACCGTCTCGGTCGACGGCTTCACCTTCTACAAGTACGCCGCCAACCTGACCACCCCGACCGCGATCACCGCCGCCGAGGCACGCCCGATCGTGGTCGCCGACTCGTCGGGGATCTGGCAGACCTCCGACAGCGGCGACCTCTGGGAGGCGATGGTCCTCGCCCATGACCCCGGTGGCCCGGAAATCCCGTTCTACCCAGGCTGATCCCGTTCCACCCTTCGTCACCGATCCCCGGCCCGGCCGCTCGTCACCGGTACCCGGTCGAGCCTTGAAATTCACCAGATCCGGTGATTTCCAAGGATTTTTGGTCGAGTTGGCCGTCAACCGATCACGATCTGTCGGTGCCGCCACGCACCCTCGGCCCATGTCTGTCACCCCCCACACTCCCGCGACGTCCACGGCACGGCTGCTGACCCGCCCCCTCACCGCCCTGGCCGATCTCCTGCTGCCCCAGCACTGTGCCGGCTGCGACGCGCCGGGAGCCGGCGTGTGTGTTGCGTGCCGGCTCGCCCTGCTCCACGAGGTGTCCGGCCCGTTCCCGGTGCATCGGGCCAACGCCGCGACCGGCCCGCCGATCTACGCACTCGCCGACTACCAGGGCCGGGTCCGTTCGGTGCTGCTCGCCTTCAAGGAGCGCGACCGCCGGGACCTGGCCGTCCCGCTCGGCGAGTTGTTCGCCGCCGCGCTGCCCCGCCTCCCGTCGGTCGCCCCGGCCGCCGACGGAACCTGGTGGCTGGTGCCGGTCCCGTCCAGGACCGTGGCCGCGCGCCGGCGAGGCGGTTCGCATCTGCTGCGGCTCACGCGCGCGACCGCGACCGCGCTGGCCGCCGCCGGTCATCCGGTCGGCGTGGCACCCGTGCTGCGGTTGGCCGCCGGCGTGCGCGACTCGGTCGGCCTCGACCGCCGGGGCCGGGCCGCGAACCTCCACGGCCGCGTCACCTTCGCCCCGGCCGCCGCCCCACCACCCGGTACGCCGGTGGTCCTGCTCGACGACATCGTCACCTCCGGTGCGACCGCCGCCGCGTGCGCGTACCGGCTGCACCGGTCGGGTCATCCGGTCAGCGCGGTGCTCACCATCGCCGCCGTCTGACTCGTCGGCGCCGCTTCCACTCAGCGGTCGCCGATCCCGATCTCTCCCACATGATGGAACGATTCCCGACTACTCTTTGTCACCCGAAAGTGTGAGGTCACAAGATCGCGGGCACGATTTCCGGCCGTCGTCCCGACCGGCTTGACCAGCAGGGGAACCTCCGCGATCGGAACCGCGTTGATCAGGTATGAGTTCGTCGACGGGTCGCAGCAGGACATCGACCGGTTGGCCGTGTGCACGGCGTGGGCTGGGCGATCGAGTCGATGTCGAGATCGTCGCACCGGACCCTTGGGCCGGATTTCTCGCGGGATCGATCTTCCTGTGGTCGCGCAGGGTAACTGGCACAATTCGCGGCATTTCCCCCGTACCAGGGACTGTTGCTCGGGCTCAGAGCGGGCTAACGTGCTCCGCTATCAGCCGACCCGGCAAACGGGAAGGGAGGCGACAAGCCCATGCTCCTGGCGCCGGCGCAAACCCACGGCGACGAGTCATGATCGTCCGCTGACAGCCGGGTTCGCGCACTCTGATTTTCGGCGCCATCGCCAGCAAGCTCGCAACCGCGAGGGAGGTCGTGTATGGACATCGTCGTGAAGGGCCGTAACGTCGAGGTGCCCGAGCACTATCGGGTACATGTCACGGAGAAGTTGAGCCGTCTCGAACGCTACGACAGGAAGATCGTTCGTTTCGACGTAGAGCTGTTCCACGAGCCAAACCGCCGGCAGCACAAGAGCTGTCAACGAGTCGAGATCACCACCCAGGTACGCGGTCAGGTGATCTGCGCAGCGGCCTGCGCCGGCGACTTCTACGGCGCTCTCGACTGCGCCGCCAGCAAACTGGAGAGCAGACTGCGGCGGATTCATGACCGCCGCCGAGTGCACTACGGCCGGCGCAGCCCGGCCTCGGTCGGTGCGGCCGTCGGTGCCGCTACCCCCTCGGTGCTCGCCGAGGCCGGTTCCCGGGCCGACGCCGAGTACGGCGCGGCCGTCGCGCACACCGCATTGCTGGAAATGGACCGTGAGCCGCGGGAGCGGGAGTTCGGCGGGACACGGATTCCCGAACAGCGCTGGTCAGAGGAAGCCGATGGTTATCAGCCGGGTCGTATCGTGCGGGAGAA
>CAJCJE010000661.1 GCA_903970565.1 Candidatus Melainabacteria bacterium
GGTGGATGGCGCCGTGCCGCCCTCGTCCATGGCCGCGTTCACGAACCACGCCTCGTAGGCGCTCGGCGGCCCGTACACGCCGTTGTCGAGCAGGGCGTGGAAGAAGGCCGGGTACCGCCAGGTCTCGGTGGCCCGTGCGGCCGCGTAGTCGAAGACCTGCCCGGAGGCGGTGAAGAACACGCTGACCAGGTTGCCGGCGGTCTGCACCTGGTGCGGCACCCCGGCCTCGGTCAGCGACTTGGTGAAGATCTCCTGCAACCGGCGGGAGTTCGCGTCCAGCAGCTGGTAGACCTCGGCGTCCGCGTGCCGCAGCGTGGTCAGACCGGCGGCGACGGCGACCGGGTTCCCGGACAGCGTGCCGGCCTGGTAGACCGGCCCGACCGGCGCCAGCCTGCTCATGATCTCGGCCCGCCCGCCGAACGCGGCGGCCGGCAGTCCGCCGGACATCACCTTGCCGAAGGTGTAGAGGTCACCGGCGACGCCCTCCAGGCCGTACCAACCGGCCAGCGCGACCCGGAAGCCGGTCATCACCTCGTCCATCACCAGCAGCGCGCCGTGCTGGTGCGCGAGGTCGCGCAGCGCCGCGTTGAACCCCGGCCGGGGCGCCACCGCGCCCATGTTCCCGGCCGCCGCCTCGGTGATGATCGCCGCGATGGTGTCCGGCTCCGCGGCGAACGCGGCCCGGACGGCGTTGACGTCGTTGTAGGGCAGCACGATCGTGTCCGCGGCCTGCGCGCCGGTCACCCCTGGCGAGGTCGGCAGCGCGAGGGTGGCCACCCCGGAGCCCGCGTCGGCCAGCAGCGCGTCGACGTGGCCGTGGTAGCAGCCGGCGAACTTGATGATCTTGCTGCGACCGGTGAAACCGCGCGCCAGCCGGACCGCGCTCATCGTCGCCTCGGTACCCGAGTTGACCAGCCGAACCTGCTCGACCGGCGCGACCCTGGCGATGATCTCCTCGGCGAGCTCGACCTCGGCCTCGGTCGGCGTGCCGAAGGACAGCCCCCGGCCGGCCGCGCGCGCCGTCGCCTCGACGATCGCGGGATGGGCATGGCCGAGGATCATCGGTCCCCAGGAGCTGACCAGGTCGACGTAGGTGTTGTCGTCCACGTCGGTCAGGTAGGGGCCGTGGCCGGACACCATGAACCTGGGGGTGCCCCCGACCGACTGGAACGCCCGGACCGGGGAGTTCACCCCGCCCGGCGTGACCGTCGCGGCCCGCTCGAACAGCTCTCGCGACCGGCTGGTCTTTGCTTCGTTGGCCGTCACCCGACCAGTCTCGCAGGTGGGTGATGAGTGGCCGCGCTCACGCCCGGCCTCGACCTACGCCACGGACAAATCGACCCGCCCACACCAGCGTGATGCGTGCGTCGCGCCTATCGCTCAAGCCGCATGTCGGCACGAGCCGTCATTTCAGCACTCGATCTCTCACCTCCGGCCTGGTCCACCATTCGCCGATCGGCATCGGTGCTTCAGATCCCCACCATCGCCCTGGTCACTGCCGGCGGTTCGTCTTCCGGACGGGGGGCGTCCGGTCATCAACTCGGCCGCGTGTCGGACCATCAGGCCGGCTCGGACGCCGCCAGCCATCGAACGTTGCCGCGTTCACTACCGAGACAGGTCCGCGCCGAGGCTTACGCATATCGGACGAGCACAGGTCTCAGTCGTCAAGGTGATCGAGCAGCCAATCTACGGCACCCCGCGCATCGAGCGCATTGGTGGCCAGTTCGATGACAAAATCGGCTGCAATGTCATCGACATCGGCGAGCTGAATACCCTTGCCACCAAGAAAGGTGACACATGACAGCCACGCCGTTCGTTTGTTGCCATCGATGAAGCTCTGCGTACGCGCAAGACTGTGCAACAGAATTGCCGCCTTCTCCAGGATCGACGGATGAAGGTCGACACCTCCGAAGGTGTGCATGGGCCGAGCCAGCGCACTTTCCAGCGTGGCTCGGTCCCTCAACAAACCACCATTGTTGGTATGGTTGCAGTTGATTTCAATCACGGTCTCAACGCTGAGGCAATAAATCACTACTCAGCGAGTCTCGCCAGGGTCTCACGCCAACGCGGAGCCTCGGTTCCGGCAATATCCAGGGCTTGCTCGGTGGACATCGGCTCATGTCGACTGAGTCGATGAGGAGTAGGTTCTCCGGACATTGCCTTGCGCGTGAAGTACCGCCGCATACTTGAGATCGTAATCTCGTCTTCCGCATGGGTTTCGTCCGGCTTGTCACCGCGCGCCTCACGCCACGGCAGTTCGTCGTGGCTGAGATTCCGCAGTTCGCTCGCCGACATCTTCCCGTAGAAGGCCAGCACGGCGTCGACCACGCCGCGCTCGTCCTCGGACAGCTCGCGAGCCGGCTTCTCCGGTTCGTGCTTGCGCACGCGCCAGCACTGCGCCGGAACCGGGCCGTGTTGCCACGCCTCGATCCTGTCGTCGAACAGTGGCCGACCCTCCCAGACGATGTGCCACGCCTGAGCGTAATAAGCCAGCTTGTACAGCTTCATGTCGGTGCCTCCCGGCAACCTATGTGACTCTATGTAACCGACTACGTCGTATGCAGTCGCCATGACACACCTCCCAACGG
>CAJCJE010000662.1 GCA_903970565.1 Candidatus Melainabacteria bacterium
CAGGCCGGTTCGCCGGAGTTCGGCTGCACCCAGAGGATCTCCTCGTCGGTGCTCGGCGCCGGCTGCGAGATGCCGTCCTTGAAACCGAGCAGGTTGCGCGGGGTACCCGAGGGCCGTGGCAGCGAGCGGAAACCGTCCTGCCGGTACCGCGCCTGCATCCCGCCCCTGGTGTGCTTGGCGAGGTCGCGCAGGGCGTGGTGCACGGTGTCGGTGTTGTTCGCGCACAGTTGCAGCATCAGGTCGCCGTGGCAGAGCGCGGGCTCCAGCGAGTCGTTGGGGAAGCTGCGCATCGGCGTCAGCTTCGCCGGCTTCTTCGCGGCCAGGCCGTAGCGGTCGTCGAACAGGCTGGACCCGACGGCGAGGGTGACCGAGAGGCCGTCGGCCGGGACGCTGGGGCCGAGCACGTCGCTGTCGGCCGGCGGCGCGCCGACGCCGAGGTCGGGAGCGGGGCCGCCGCCGGTCAGCGCCCGCGCCCGATCGGTGATCGTGTGGAACAGGGCCAGCAGTTCGGCCTTGTTCGCCGCCGTCACGTCGAAGGCCGCGTGCGTGGAGTACCGCTGCTGCGGGGTGGTGATCCCGGCCTGGTACACGCCGTGGAAAGGCACCGCCGCCGGTCCGGCCGGATCGGCGGCGGACGCGGCGTCGGCATCGGCGTGGGCGCCGGCCGCGAGCAGGCCGCCGGTCACCGCGGTGCCAACGACTCCGGCCACGGCGCCTTTGAGCAGGTTGCGTCGGTTGATGTCCATCGGTGGGATCTCTCCTGCCGGGCGCCGAGGGTTTCTCGGCGCAGGGCGATCAGTGGGCGGGGACTTCGAGGATGTCGGGAATGATCGACAGGTTCTCCAGCACGGCGCCGATCGCCGCGTCGACCTTCTGCCTGGCCGCCAGCGCAGTGGCGTCCAGGCTCTGCCACTGGCCGTTGACCTGGGTCGCCAACAGCGCCTGGCTCAGCGTGTTCAACTGACTGTCCACTACAGACAGAAGTTGTGGCCGGCGTTCGGTGATCTGCGTCGCCAGCATTCCGAGCACCACCCGGGTGCCCTGCACGTCGGCGTAGGTCTCCGGATACGCGGCGCCGGCGCCCTCGTCGGTCAGTCCGCTGAGGTGGTCGCGCAGCGCGTCCTCCAGGATCTCGTGCGCGCGCACCGGCATGTCCGTCGGATCGACGGTGAGCTGCGGCAGTTTCCCTTGCAGGGTCGCGATATCGGTGCTGAGCTGGTCGGCGACCGGCATCAGCGCCGCGGCGGACTGGCCGTGCCAGAGGCCGTACTCGATGCGGTGCAGTCCGGTGAAACCCGGATCGTCGACGCCCAGCGGCAACGCCTGCGGCAGTCCGTCGATGGCGTCGCCGAGGTCGCCGAAGCTGTCGTAGGCCGCGCCGACCTGCTCCCAGGTCAGCTGCGCGGCCAGCCAGTCGGCCCGCGCGGCCGGGATCTGGTTGGCGGTCAGGTCGGTCCTGATCTGGTTCACCTGGGTGGCGAGCTGCACCAGTTTCGGTGCCACGTAACGGTCATAGGCGTCGGCGGCCGGTTGCAGCTCGGCGGTGGTGATCGGTTTCACCGAGGGCGGCGGCGCCTGGTCACCGGCCGAGGAGCCGCTGACCTGCACGGTCGGCGAGGTCGTCGTCGGCATACCGTCGATGAGGCAGCGCCAGGAGTACGAGCCGTCGGTCAGGGTCGCGGTCATGGTCTGCTGGGTGGCCGGGCCGAGGGTTTCGATCTCCGCGACGATGCCCTGACTGGCCGCCTGGACCAGGTTGATCTCGACGGTGTGCCCGGACTTGTTCACCACGGTGAAGTCCTGGCTGCCACTGTCGGCGTCGGACCAGTCGGCCGCGCAGGAGGACGCGGTGACGGTGATTTCCTGCGCCGCGTTCGCCCTGCCGGGCGCGAAACCGATCAGGGCCGCCGCGATCAGCGGCGGGAGGACGAACGCGCCGATCACCACCGCGCGGACCCGGCCCGGCCGGCCGGCCGGCGCGGGCTGCTTCGGGGCCGGCGCGGCTGCCGGTTCCGGTTCGGTTTCCGTTGCCGCACCAGGGGTTTCCTCGGGTTTGGCCGGCGCGGCGGTCGCGACCGGCTTCGCGGCGTGCTGACGGCGTCCCTCGCGGACGAACACGGTCAGCACGGTGACCAGGTAGCCGAGGTAGAAGACCACCTGCAACCAGGTCATCACCGGCGACAGCTCGGTGACCCCGGTGATGATCGTGGCCCACCAGGACGAGGCGTCGATGTGCTGGGAGAGGTCGAAGGCGACCCAGGCATGGCCGGGCAGCCAACCGGCGTCCTGGAGATCACCGAGGCCGTAGGCGAGCACGCCGGCGGCGATGACGATCAGCAGGATCGCGGTGCGGTTGAAGAACAGGTCCAGCCGGATCTTGGCCGCGCCCCGGTAGAGCAGCACGCACAGCAGCACCGCGATGGCGATACCGATCGCGGCACCGATGATCGGGGCGACGGTCTGGCCGGAGGCCTGCGCGGCGGTCCAGAGGAACAGCGCGGTCTCCACGCCCTCCCGGCCGACCGCGAGGAACGCGGTGAAGGCCAGCGCGGCGGTGCTGATCCGCAGCGCCTCGGCGACCTTCTCACGCAGTTCGCCGGCCAGCGAGCGGGCGGTCCGGCGCATCCAGAAGATCATCCCGGTGACCAGCACCACCGCGAGCACGCTCAGCGCGCCGCCGAGCGCCTCCTGGCCGGTGGTGGGCAACACCGATCGGTAGAACGTGAGCACCGCGCCGAAGCTCAGCGCCAGCACGATCGCGGCGACCACGCCCAGCCAGATCGGTCCGGTCGAACCGGCCCGGCCGCCTCCGGTCGCGCCGCGTCGCACGGCGGCGAGCAGGATGCTGACCACCAGGCCGGCCTCCAGGCCCTCCCGTAACCCGATCAACAGATTGGGCAGAGCGTCAACCCACACGATGCCTCCACAATCGTCTCAGGTAAGGCTAACTTAATACATGGTCGCAATCGAGAGACAGCGCGTGGGGCGAACGAGCGGGAACCGCAGATCACGATTGGCCCAAAGCCTGGATATTCAACGGATTCGCCGAGGTCAACCGGCTACTCGGGGCGGTTCCGGGATCGGTCGAGCGTGGACGACCAAGAACACGGGAAGAAATTGACCGCGTCACCAGAACTGGTGACCAAAGAGATCAATCAAGCACTCGGCGAATTGGCCCGGTCCCGCACACGACGACGGGGCCTGCCGAGCGCGACCGGACGGTGCGCTCGACAGGCCCCGTCGGGGAGCCGAAAACGGAGCGGATCAGCCGAAGAAGACTTCGGCCTCCTCGTAGCGCT
>CAJCJE010000663.1 GCA_903970565.1 Candidatus Melainabacteria bacterium
CGAGGCGTCGCGGACCGAGGCGTCGCGGAGCCGGATGACGTCGCCGCCGACGACGCGCCGCCGCAGGAGCCGCGCGCCGCGCGTCGTCCGGCCAACCGCCCACCGGCCGAGCGGCGCCGTGGCCGGGGTCGGACCATCGCGCTGAACACCGGCAAGGTGGTCGTCGCGCTGGCCGCGGTGATCACCCTCGGCGCGACCGGGGTCGGCTGGGCCGCGCTACAGAGCGTGCAGAACGGGCTGACCACCGACAGCGGCGTCATCGACTCGAAGGCGGGCGGTGACCAGCCCGCCGACGGTTCCGAGGACATCCTGCTGGTCGGCCTGGACAGCCGGACCGACGTGCAGGGCAACCCGCTGCCGCCGAACGTGCTGGCCACGTTGGATGCCGGTGGCGACGACGGCGAGGTCGACACCGACACGATGATCCTGATCCACATCCCGAACAACGGCAGTCAGGCGGTCGGCATCTCGATCCCGCGCGACTCCTGGGTCGACATCCCCGGCTACGGCAGCAGCAAGATCAACGCCGCATACGGTGACGCGAAGGCGACGGCGACCAAGCAGCTCCAGGACAGTGGCGACACCAACCAGGCGGACGTCGAACGCAAGTCCAGCCAGGCCGGCGCGAAGCTGGCCATCGATACCGTGCAGAACCTGACCGGGGTCACCATCGACCACTACGCCGAGGTCAACCTCTACGGCTTCGACCAGCTCTCCCAGGCCATCGGCGGCGTGCCGGTCTGCCTCAACCACGCGGTCAACGACAAGGCGTACTCCGGCGCGGTCTTCCCCGCCGGCTATTTCACCGTCGAGGGCGTGCAGGCGCTGGAGTTCGTCCGGGAGCGGCACAACATTCCCGGCGGGTCGACCGACCTCGAACGGGAAGCCCGCCAGCAGGCGTTCCTGGCCGCGATGGCGCACAAGGTGCTCTCCGCCGGCACGCTGACCAACACGACCGAGTTGGGCAACCTGGTCACCGCGGTGCAGAAGTCGATCGTCATCGACTCCGGCTGGGACCTGACCGACTTCGCCGCCCAGATGTCCGGGATGAGTTCGGGCAACATCCACTTCGAGACGGTCCCGGTCGAGAACATCGACTACTGGCCCGAGGGCCAGGGGCCGGGCAAACCCAACGCGGTCGAGGTCGATCCGACCCAGGTCTCCGCCTTCGTGCACGGCGCGGTCGGCGCCCCGACGCCACCGGCCGGCGCCGGCGCGACCTCCGGGGCGACGACCACCGGCAACGCGCCCGCCGCCGGCAACGCCGCGACCACCGTGGACGTGCAGAACGGCTCCGGCCAGAGCGGCCTGGCCGCGAAGGTGCTGGCCAGGCTGACCACGGCCGGCTTCACCCAGGGCGGCACCGGCAACATCACCAGCCGCACCACCTCGATCATCTACTACCACGACGGTGAAAAAGCCGACGCGCAGGCGGTCGCCTCGGCCCTGGGCGGCCAGGTAACCCTGGCCGAGGGGCCGAGCGTGCCGAGCGGTCACGTCTGGGTCGAACTGGGCACGCACTACAGCAGCGAGGGCATCTCCGCCGCGGCCGACAACTGGTCGCTGACCGGCACCGGCCAGACCCTCGGTCAGCTGGCCGGTGGGGACCAGAGCTTCGTGCGGTTCCTCGGCGCCGCCGCCCAGGTGGCCGGCCCGGCCAAGCAGGCCGCGGACCCGTCGACGATCAGCGACAGCGGCGACACCCCGCCGTGCGTCAACTAGAACCGGCCTCGGCCGCGCGCCGGAGCCGGTAGGACCGGCACCGGCTCCAGTCAGGCCGGCTCCGGTCGGCACCGACCAGCCCCCACCATCCGTTCGCCCGGCGCGATTTTGCCGACCGGGCGAACGGAGTTCGCACGGTTGAACGCGCCCAATAACGGATGTGCGGCGAGTCGCACATTTCCGATCAGTAGTCTGATCAAATGTGGTAGGCAACACCTCATGACATCCTGGACACCGAGCCGACTCACCCATACGAGTGAACTGCGCCACTGAATGCCCCCTCTTGGCGTAAGGAATCGCGCCCTGCGTGCTCCCCAGTACAGCGTCCGTGCCGGGTTGAGCGCAGCCAAAATCGGAACGCGGCACAACAGCAGAAAGCGGACCGACGGGCCCGCGATCCATTTGGCGGAGGCGCCCACCGTGCACATCGACGCGACGAGCTACCAACGTGTACTCGGCGATGAGCTGAGACGTGTCCGCAAGCAGCGCGGCTGGACGCGCAAGGAACTACAGGTACGGCTCCAGTCCGACATCTCGCTGCAAACCCTTGCCACATACGAACTCGGCACCCGGCACTGCTCGGTGGTTCGACTGGTTGAACTGTGTCTCGCGATGGACGTGCTGCCGCAGGACCTGTTGGCCCGCGTGCACGAACGGCTCTTCCCCGGCGACCGACCCGGCCAGATCAGGGTCGATCTCGGCCGGGTAGCCCGTGATCAGCAGCCGGAATTGCAGCCACTGCAACGCTGGGCACGGGATCGGCTCAGCCAGGCCGATATCGGCGCCAGCCAGGAGGTTCACCTCGATCTCGCCGCCCTGGAGCAGATGGCCGAGCTGTGCGGCCTACAGACCGTCGACCTGATCAGCAAACTGCGCACCATGAACGCGGCGACCTGACCCCCGAAACCGTACCCGGCCAACCCCGGCTTTCCAGGGCACACATTCCCTGATCAGCGGCGCGTCGAGAAATCGGCCCGAAATTCCGCGCGTCGAGAAATCGGCCGTTACCGGGTGGACAATCGTCCTGAACCCGGTCCCGGACCGCCACCGAATTTCCGCTGAATTACCACCGAATCCGAAGAGAACGGACCACATCGCGACGAAAATCGACGCCCTGATCGTCAGGCACTGACGCGACTGTCGGCGCCGTCCGCCCCGGTCCTGTCGTTGCGCACGGTCAGCTCGAAGTCGGCCGGCCGCACCTTCCTGGTGTCCAGCCAGTAGCGCCAGGTGAAGCCCGGCCAGATCGTCCGGTTGACCCCCTTGGCGTCCAGGTACCAGCTCCGACAGCCGCCCTGGGTCCACACCCCGCGCACCAGCTGGCGCTGGATGTCGGTGTTGAAGCGCTCCTGCACGTCCGCGCGCACCTCCAGCGCCTTGGCCCGGCTCGCGTCGACCAGCCGGATGGCGTCCACGACGTAGCGGATCTGCGACTCGATCATGAATATGACCGAGTTGTGGCCGAGGCCGGTGTTCGGCCCGAGCAGGAAGAACAGGTTCGGGAAGCCGGCGACGGTGATCCCGTAGTGGGTGCGCATCCCCTCGGTCGCCCACTCCTTGGCGAGGTTGCGCCCGTCCCGGCCGATGAGGTCGAGGTGGTCGAAGGCGTCGGTGACGTGGAAGCCGGTGCCGAAGATGATCGCGTCGACCTCCCGCTCGCTGCCGTCGGCGGCGATCACGCTGTGCTCGCGGATCTCGCGCACGCCCTCGGTGATCACCTCGACGTTGTCCCGGTTGAGGGCCGGGTAGTAGTCGTTGGAGACCAGCACCCGCTTGCAGCCCATCCGGTAGTCCGGGGTGACCTTGCGGCGCAGTTGCGGGTCGTCGATCTGCTTGGCCGCCATCCGCTTGGCGAGCAGCTCGGCGGCCTGCAACAGGCGGGGGTGGCCGTTGAAACCGAGCGCGCGCGCCTCCAGCAGCCAGTAGATCAGGTTCCGATAGGTGCGCTGAGCGGGCGGGAACAGCGTGAACAGGGTGCGCACCCAGCCCGGCATCGGGTGGTCGGGCTTGGGCATGATCCACGGCGCGGTGCGCTGGTAGAGGTGCAGCTGCCGGACCTGCCCGGCGATTCGCGGCACGAACTGGATCGCGCTGGCCCCGGTGCCGACCACCGCGACCCGCTTGCCGCGCAGGTCGTAGTCGTGATTCCAGCTGGCCGAGTGGAAGGTCTCCCCCGCGAAGGACTCGATACCGGGCAGCGTCGGCACGTTCGGGATGTGCAGCGCGCCGACCCCGGAGACCACGAACTGCGCGACGAACTCCGCGCCGGAGCGGGTCTGCACATGCCAGCGCTGCTCGTCGGACTCCCAGCGCGCGCCGGTCAGCTCCACGCCGAACCGGATGTGCCGGCCGAGGTCGTGACGGGCCGACACCCGGCGCAGGTAGTCCCAGATCTCCGGCTGGGTCGGGAAGGACCGCGTCCAGTTCGGGTTCTGGTCGAAGGAGAAGGAGTACATGTGCGACTGGATGTCGCAGGCGCAGCCTGGGTAGGAGTTGTCCCGCCAGGTGCCACCGACGTCGTTCGCCTTCTCCAGCACGACGAAGTCGTCGATGCCGGCCTTCTTCAGTCCGATCGCCATGCCGAGGCCGGAGAACCCGGTTCCGACGATGACCACCCGAACCTCGGTACGCTCGCCCATCTCGCTGCATCCTCACTGGTCGGTCGGTGAACAGGGCA
>CAJCJE010000664.1 GCA_903970565.1 Candidatus Melainabacteria bacterium
CCGTGCTGCTCGGCCTCGGCCGAGGGTCCGGCCCGCGTTCCATCGCCGGGATGCGTCCGCTCGATCCGCCCTGGGGCCGGCCGCTGCTGGGTATCTCCCGCGCGGTCACCGTCGCCGCGTGCGCCCGCCTCGGCCTGACCCCCTGGTCCGATCCGCACAACGTGGACCCGCGTTTCACCAGGGTCCGGCTGCGTACCGAGGTCCTGCCGCTGTTGGAGGACGTCCTCGCCGGTGGGGTCGCCGCCGCGCTGGCCCGCACCGCCGGCCAGCTGCGCGAGGACACCGAGGCCCTCGACGCCTGGGCCGACTCGGTCCTGGCCGGCCTGCCCGACGGCCAGCCCGGCCTGCCCGTCGCCGCGCTGCGCGACCTCCCGCCGGCCCTCCGCCGACGGGTGCTGCGCGGCTGGCTGCGGCCGGCCGGGGTGCGCGAACTCACCGATGCCCAGCTGCGCACCATCGACGAACTCGTCGGCGCCTGGCGAGGTCAGGGCGGTGCGTGGCTGCCCGGCGGGTTGGTCGTGCGGCGCGCGCATGGCAGGCTGCTGGTAGACAGGCCCCCGAAGGGGGAGCGGCCGGCCGCGGCGTCAACGACAACGCGACCACCGGCCGTGGCCCGGTCTCCGATCGAATGACCACCCAGCGCCACCTGGTGCTGCCCCGAGTGGCGCGGCACCGTGCTCACCAGCACGCTCGCGGTAGCGGCGGCACCCGTCGCCGCTACGGCGGAGTCACGACAGGTTCCAGCAGAACTGACCCACCACAGAAGGGAAGCCGGCCGGTGTACGAGGGCGAAATCGCCGACGTGCTCATTTCCGCTCAGCAGATCGAGGAGAAGGTCGCCGAGCTGGCCAAGGAGATCGCGGCCGACCGGCCGAGGAACAGCGACTCGGACCTGTTGCTGGTCACCGTGCTCAAGGGCGCGGTGATGTTCATGACCGACCTGGCGCGGGCGCTGCCCATGCCGGTGCAGCTGGAGTTCATGGCGGTCAGCTCCTACGGCACGTCCGCCTCCTCCTCCGGGGTGGTGCGCATCCTCAAGGACCTCGACCGGGACATCGCCGGCCGGGACGTGCTGATCGTCGAGGACATCATCGACTCCGGCCTGACCCTGTCCTGGCTGCGCAAGAACCTCACGGCGCGGGCCCCTGCCTCGCTGGAGGTGGTCACGCTGCTGCGCAAACCGGACGCGGTGCGGGTCGAGGTGCCGGTGCGCTACGTCGGGTTCGACATCCCGAACGACTTCGTCGTCGGCTACGGCCTCGACTACGCCGAGCGCTATCGTGACCTCCCCTACATCGGCACCCTCGACCCCAAGGTCTACGCCGTCTGAACCGCCGACAGCGGTCGAATCGGCTGGATTGACCGGATCGGGAACGCTTTTCCGGCGAGCGCCGTTGCAGGAGGGTAAGGGACGCCGCCGGTCCGGCCGGACTTCCGCCGCTGACGACATGGTCGTGGGCGGTACGCTGGCAGAGACCGGGTAGTCCCGTCCGTCCGGGTGGTGGATTCCCCCCGGTCGAGCACGAGTTTGGGAGGGTCGAGGCCACCGGCCGTAAGTGTATGGACCGCAAGCGCCTACTACGCAACCCGCTGCTGTGGATCGTTGCGCTGCTGCTTATCTATTACGCCTTCAGCACGCTGTTCGACAGCAACCGTGGGTACTCCCAGGTCACCACGTCGCAGGCGCTACAGCAGATTGACACGAACAATGTGGCCAACGCGAACATCAGCGACAAGGAACAGCAGCTCAAGCTCGATCTGAAAAAGCCGGTGAACGGCACCACCAAGGTCATCACCTCCTACCCCGGTGGCAATACCGTCAACGAGCTTTTCGACGATCTGAAGAACAAGAACGTCGCCTTCGACACCACGGTCACGCAGGATTCGATCCTCAGCACGCTGCTGATCTTCGGCATCCCGCTCGGCCTGCTGATCCTGGTGATGTGGTTCATGATGAACAACGTCCAGGGCGGCGGGAACCGGGTACTGAACTTCGGCAAGTCCAAAGCCAAGCAGCTCAACAAGGACATGCCCAAGACCACCTTCGCCGACGTGGCCGGCGCGGACGAGGCCGTCGAGGAACTCGACGAGATCAAGGACTTCCTTCAGAACCCCGGTCGATATCAGGCGCTCGGCGCCAAGATCCCCAAGGGTGTGCTGCTCTACGGTCCGCCCGGTACCGGTAAGACCCTGCTGGCCAGGGCCGTCGCCGGTGAGGCCGGGGTGCCGTTCTACACGATCTCCGGTTCGGACTTCGTCGAGATGTTCGTCGGTGTCGGTGCCTCCCGTGTGCGTGACCTGTTCGAACAGGCCAAGCAGAACGCGCCCTGCATCATCTTCGTCGACGAGATCGACGCGGTCGGCCGCCAGCGCGGCGCCGGCCTCGGCGGTGGTCACGACGAGCGCGAGCAGACCCTCAACCAGTTGCTGGTCGAGATGGACGGCTTCGACACCCGAGGCGGCATCATCCTGATCGCGGCCACCAACCGGCCGGACATCCTGGACCCCGCGCTGCTGAGGCCGGGCCGGTTCGACCGGCAGATCCCGGTGTCCGCACCGGACCTGCGCGGCCGACGCGCCATCCTCGCCGTGCACTCCAAGGGCAAGCCGATGGCCGCCGACGCCGACCTCGACTCGCTGGCCAAGCGCACCGTCGGCATGTCCGGCGCGGACCTGGCCAACGTGATCAACGAGTCCGCCCTGCTGACCGCACGACACCACGGCAACGTGATCAACGGTGCGGCGCTGGAGGAATCGGTCGACCGGGTGATCGGTGGGCCGGCCCGCAAGAGCCGGATCATCTCCGAGAAGGAACGCAAGATCACCGCCTACCACGAGGGCGGCCACGCCCTCGCCGCGTGGGCGATGCCCGACCTGGAGCCGGTCTACAAGCTGACCATCCTGCCGCGAGGCCGGACCGGTGGGCACGCTCTGGTGGTCCCCGAGGACGACAAGGAGCTGATGACCCGCTCCGAGATGATCGCCAGGCTGGTGTTCGCGCTCGGCGGACGTTCCGCCGAGGAACTGGTCTTCCACGAGCCGACCACCGGTGCCTCCTCCGACATCGAGCAGGCCACCAAGATCGCCAGGGCGATGGTCACCGAGTACGGCATGAGCGCCAAGCTCGGCGCGGTGAAGTACGGCCAGGACCAGGGCGACCCGTTCCTCGGTCGGTCGATGGGTCACCAGGCGGACTACTCGCACGAGGTCGCCCAGGAGATCGACAACGAGGTGCGCAAACTGATCGAGGCCGCGCACAACGAGGCATGGGGTGTGCTCAACACCTACCGCGACGTGCTCGACGATCTGGTGTTGGAACTGCTGGACAAGGAAACCTTGCAGCGCAAGGACCTCCAGCGGATCTTCGCCAGGGTGGAGAAGCGGCCGAGGATCACCGCGTTCAACGACTTCGGTGGACGGGTGCCCTCGGACAAGCCGCCGGTGAAGACCAGGGCCGAGCTTGCCAAGGAACGGGGCGAGCCGTGGCCGGACCCCAACCAGCTCCAGCCCGACCCGACCCCGGTCGCGTCGCTGCCCGGTGGCGGCGGTGACCTGCCGAGCCCCGGTTCATACCTACAGAACGGCGCGAACGCTTACGGCACCCAGTCGGTAACGAACGGTTCGTCCGGCCAGGCCGGTTCCTTCGGCCAGCCCAACGTCCGCCCGCACACCGGTTACCAGGGCCCCGGCGCCACCCCGAACGTCGGTTACCAGGGCCCCAAGGGCTCGCCGAACCCGACCAACGGCGCACCCAACGGAGCCCAGAACCCCAACCCGACCGGCCCCCCCAACTACGGTGCCCCGCCCGGATGGACCCCGGCCACCTCGCCGTCAGGTTCGTCCGCGCCCTGGACCCCGTCCTGGGAGGCCAACAAGCCGACCGGTACTCCCGCGCAGGGCGAGAGCAGTTCCAGCTCAGCCGACGAAGACCCGAACAACAAGCGTTAGACGCACAGCATGTGGGCCGGTGGCCTGGTTCGTGTTCCTCACGAACCAGGCCACCGGCCCGTTTCCACGTCCGGCCCATCTTGTCCGCTCGACCTTGTCCGCTCGATGTTGTCCAGCCCGACGTTGTCCAGCCCAACCTTGTGCACCCTCGACGTTGTCCGGCCCGATATTGTTCGCCCTCGCCCTCGCCCTC
>CAJCJE010000665.1 GCA_903970565.1 Candidatus Melainabacteria bacterium
CTGAAGGAGGAGACGCTCGCCCTCGGCTGCTCGATGCTCGTGCTCGACACGCCGATGTCGAACTTCCTCGGCCACCGCTTCTATTACCGGCACGGCCTGATCGCGATGGGCTTGCACTTCACGGTGTCATTGCGCTGACGAAGCCAGGTCGCGAGGGCCGTCCGCACGTTCGTGAACGGCATCCGGGGATCCGGCTTCCGGCGGAACCGATACGCGGTGCGAACACGGTCCGCACCGCCATTTACCTGCCGCCCCGATGATATGATATAACCCGGGTTAGGAGACTGAACATGACCAAGAAGCCCGGGGACAGGATCGCACGGCAACTCGACCAGGCTGCCGAAGCGTGCGCGGCCAAAGGCGGCAGGCTGACTGACATCCGGCGATCGGTACTGGCTCTGATCATCGGCAGCGGGGGACCCGTGGGTGCCTACGCCCTCCTGGATCAGCTGAAGGCCGAGCGGGCCAACGCCGCCCCCGTGACTGTCTACCGCGCGCTCGACTTCCTGATGGAAAACGGCCTGATCCACAAGATCGAGCGGCTGAACGCGTTCGTCGCCTGCACGGAGAGCGGCGACCACGAGCACCATGAGCATTCCGTGCAGTTCCTGATCTGCCGGAAGTGCGGGACCGTGGCCGAGATGGAGGACCACGGCATCGCCGCCGCCGTATCCAAGGCCGCCGGGAGGACGGGCTTCCGCCCCGATCACGCCACCGTCGAGGTCGAGGGGACCTGCGGGAGCTGCACCTCGGCAGCCTGAGGCGCAGCTCGTCAGAACTTCTGGGCCAGGCCCGCGAGAACGGCACGCCGCAATCCGTATTGCGGTGCGCCGACACCGACGCCCGTCCCGTCGCGGATCTCGTATTTCGCATCGGTGACGTTCAGCACGTCCAGTCGCAGCTCGGTGCCTTTTCCGACACCCACATCCAGCTTCTGCACGACCGACAGGTTCAGCACGGCGTAGGTCGCAAGCCCGCGTCCGTTCGGCACGGTCGGTGTGCTGGCGCGCAGCCCGCTGCCGGAGAAGGCGTCGGCCGAGATCCGGGTAGGATAGCTGGTACCCGCGTTCGCGGTGTAGGCCGCCCCCGCGGAGGCGGTCCATCGCTGGTCGTGGTCGAGGTGGATGTAGTGCTGGCTGATATAGGCCAGCTCGTCCGCCCCGAAATTGAACTGGGACGAGACGATGTTCTTCCCGATGGCCCGCGAGTAGGCGAGGTTGCCGTAGAACGACCACGGACCGTTTTCGTAGGTGGCGCTCAGTTCGGCGCCGCTGACCTGTCCCTTCGCGTAGTTGAACGCGGACAGGATGATGGGTGCCCCGAACTGGCCCTCGTCGATCAGGTTCTTCGCCTGTTTGTAGTAGCCGTCGATCCCCACGGTCAGGCCGGGCAGGACGACCTGGCTGATGCCTGCATCGAAGTAATGCGACCGTTCAGCCTTCACGGTGCTGTCCTGGTTCACCTCCGGTGCCGCCGTGGTGCCGCTGAACTGCCCCAGCGTGTTCACACCGACCAGTTCGAATGGCGGCGGCGTGAAGTAGCGCGAGTAGCCCGCGTGGACGGTCGTCGACGGCGTCGCCTGCCAGACCACGTTCACCCGCGGGCTGAGCTGGTTCTCGTGGGTGTACTGGTCGACGACATCGAAGCGGGCGCCGTAGTTGATGGTGACCGTCGGCAGGATCTTCCATTCGTCCTGGATATAGATGCCGTAGAGGCCGCCGGTCTTGCCCGAGCCGTCATACACATTGAACGGCTGATCGCTGGTCTGGGCACCTGTGCCGTCTACCGGGAGCACGGACGACACGGTGCTGGAGGACGTCCGCTCTCCCTGCGCCAGGAATCCGGCGCGGATGGTGTGCGTGTCGTTTACCCTCCAGCTGCCGTCGCCCTGCACACCGGTTGCGAGATCATGCCGGGAGGCTCCCTGGGCGATGCCGTTGAACAGGAGATCGCCGAGCGGGTCCGGCGAGTAGTAGAGGCTGCTGTAGCGGCTGAAGGCCGAAATCTGGAAATCGACGGCGCCGATCTGCTTCTGGAGCGACAGGATCGCGAACTGCGTCTGCTCGCGCTGCCGTTCGTTCAGGCTGGAGCTGTTGAAGTCGGTCACGCCGTTGACGGTCAGGCCGAGGACGGGCGACTGGCCGGGGTTGTTCGGAATCTGAAAGGTCGAGTTCGATGTCCCGGCCGTCAGGCTGATCCGTGTCGTGGGGTCCACGATCCCCGACACATGCAGCAGACCGTGGAACTGGTTGCTCGTGTCATGGACCGCATTGTAGCTGCTGGTCGGGTTCTCGATGCCGATGCCCGTGCGCAGGTAGTCCCCTGTGACGAAGTAGTCGATCTCCCCCGAACGGCCGCCGTAGGAGAAGCTCGGCTGAAGGATGCCGCGCGTGCCGCCGTACATCGATATCTCGCCGCCCGGGTCCGTGATGCCCGTCTTCGTCTGGATATCGACGACACCGGCCTGCTGGAACCCGTATTGCGCCGGGAGTGCGCCGGTGATCAGGGACAGCGAGTGTGCGAACCGCGATTCTAGTGCCTGGCCGAACACCGACAGCCCTTCGGGGAGCTGCACGCCGTCGAGGCGGTACTGCACGTTGGCGTGGTCGCCGCGGAGATGGAACTGGCCGAAGCTGTCCTGCGCCACGCCGGGGGCCTGGAGCAGCACCTGGTTCAGCGGCGTGTTGTCGCCCTGCGGGATCGTCTCGAGCGCGCTCCGCCCGAAATCGTATCTGGTGGCTCCGAGGCTGGGCTGGATCTGGCTGCGGGCGAGGTCGAGCCGCTTCGCCACGACGTCCAGGTCCGGGAGGGTCACGTCGTCGGGCTGTCCGAGACGGACCGTAGGCGGGGTAACGGGAACGGGATCGGCGGCGTGCGCCGACGTCACGAGGGCAAGAGAGCAGGCAGCCGTGCCGAGAAGCCGTCTACGCCAGGACACCGCGCAATCTCCCTATCAATCCAGGCGTCGCCCGGCTAAGTTCTAAGTCAGGATGTTACGGTATAACATACCTCCAGATCGGTCTAGCCTTGAACCGACGGTGCCGACCGGATTATTCGGCGGCACCGTCGGTCACCGACGTGCGGGTATTTTCCGGACTTATCCGGCGACGCGCGCACGCCGCGTGTTGGGCACGTTGGTCGGCTCGCTGATGTTCCACGCGTTGGCGGCGTTGCTGCTTCTGGAGATCGGACGGACGACGCGCGA
>CAJCJE010000666.1 GCA_903970565.1 Candidatus Melainabacteria bacterium
CTGATGCGGCTGTCCGACGTGTCCCGGCGCTGTAGCCACGAGCCAGCCCTACATCCGCAGTGCGCGGCGTACACCATCGCGGCGTGCCCCATGGTCGGTGGGCGCCTCGATCACTATCGATCGACGCCGGTCCGGCTGGACTCGACCATGGTCCCGGCCTCGGACGCGGCAGCTCGTCGTGGTTCATCGGCCGAAGCGTGGTTCTCGGTCTGGGTCTCCGGCTACGAGGTGATCACCGATCACGACAACCCAGCCGCCTCGTACACCAGCGCCCACATGTTGCGCATCCGGCCGATCACATGGCGTCTCCCCGGAATTTGGTGACGCTTCGGCACCATGCCCGCCATCTCGCGAACAGGAGGAGACCATAATGGCAAGGAGGATGCCGACAGCCTCCCGACACGGCGAATCGACACTGACACATCATTCCTCACGATCAGACGTGATGCCGTACGTGTGGTCGTATGGGATGGGAGCCGAATCGACAGCCGGTATCTATCGGATGCTGACCGACCCCGCCGCCAGGCCCGATACGATCGCATCAGACTACTCCAATCTTGTCGTCGTCATCGCCCAGACCGGCGACGAATGGAGCACAACCGGCCAGCTCGCCGAACAGCACATCTTGCCCGTTATTCGGGCACGGAACGTGCGACTCGTTGAGGTCGCACGGAAGGGCCCAACCCAGCGGCACGGCGTGGCCGTCCTCCAGGACACCAGACAGCCGTACCGCCTTCATCTGGAGGGCGCCTACAAGCTGTCCGATGAAAACCGGGTCAGCGGGACGATGCCTCAGCTCGGCGGAGTCAGAAAATGTAGCCAGAAAGCGAAAGGAGCACCGCTGGATTGGTGGCGCTCCAGGGAGTTCGGCGACCATCAGTACATTCACGCCATCGGGTTCAACCTCAACGAGGAAGGCCGGATCGCGCGAGACAAGGCGTACTCGATGGGCGGCCAACGTATCCCGTCGTTTCCGATTCACGACTGGTCGTGGACGCGCGAGGATTGCATCGACTACCTGTGGCGGGAACTGCGCACTGTATGGCCCAAGAGTTGTTGCCGCCACTGTCCGTACGCCGGTTGTGTGGCCGGCTGGCCGGACCAACTAGCCCGATTCAAAACACTACCCGATGAGGCCGTGCAACATGTCATCGACGAGTACGTGTGCTTGTCCCTCAATCCGAGGTCGGGTCTTTTCGGGCCAGGCAAGTCGCTGATCGGCCGACTGGAACGAGACAAGGTGACCGAGGTGCTGCGCCGGGCAGCGCAGCGGATGAAAACGGTGCCATGGTCGATCTATCACGTGCGGCGGTTCTACACCTCACGCGCCCACGCGAGCCGGTCCGTTGATGCCGTGTTCACCGGCGAACGCCTGCTGATCTACGCCCTGCTGGACGAACTGAGCGACCTCACAGGTATCTCGCTCACCCGCGACGAACCCATCGACGGCGCCCCGGTCCGGGCCGCCGAGCGGGATCGTCGACGTCGGCTCTGGCTACGACACAGAGCAACCGACCGCTACCCGGCGATGGAGGAGTTCTACGTCGCCGCACCGGCCCAGGTGCTCGACAAGGCGCCGAGCAGCTTTGACGACACCTGGACCGCACACACGGATGCGTCACAGTTCTCCCTGGAACACCGCACCAGGGCCGCGATCGCCGTCGCGCGCCAAGGGCTCCGCGAGAGCCGGTTCAACGACTCCGCGTCCTGATATCCACGGCGCATTGTTCGTCACGTCAGCGAATTCATCCGCACTGTCTCCTGAATGAAGGACACCGCCATGGCACCCTTCGAGTTGCACCGCGCGCACGTGAACGCGCTCGTCAACGCCGGACTCCAGTTCGACGTGATCGACACGGTCGATGACGCCCAGCAGGTGGGCCGGATGCTGCTGACACAGCATTACCGGTCCCTCGGCAAACACGACGACGCTGAGCCGCCCGACTACCACCTGACACTGGCGGACTTCTGGTTCCATCCCGCCGCCGTCCTGCGTCTGCTGGATTCCTACGAATACCAGTCCGACGAGACCACCGACTGGGACACCAGCCCGACACAGGACTGGACGACCCGACTCCGCCAGGCACTCCTCCTTCGGCTTCCCCCCGAAGCGAAGGCCACAGTGCGCCACGGGTCGCTGCACGTTTCGGCGTACACCCTGCTGCCCGCCTACGCCGACACCCCCTGGGGCATCTCGTCTCTGGACCAGATTCCCCACCTGGGCGAGGGCACCAGCGAGGTTCCGACTGTCCGGAAGGGACTACGCGCGCAGATCCTCACCGGGTACCTCCATACACCCAACGGTGGCCTGCCGGCCCGCGTACGAGAAGTCACCATCCTTGGTATCGACGACGGGGAACTGCCGCCCTTCGCCCAGGTCTCCACGCCCTCGGACGACGCCCCTGGCGTGTGCCTGCTGCTCCGGCACGGCGAGTTCATCGCCGTGCCGGTCGATGCCCCACCCGGCAAACACGTCATCGCGTCCGGCGCCTACCTGCACACCGGTGACTCGCGGTGGCGCGACCTGATCGGGCATCGCCTGCCCATCCCGCTGCACGACCGGACCGAGCCCTAAGCAGCCCCACCACTGGGCGACGCGACCCGCGCCGCC